>JBDTJJ010000054.1:0-5643 GCA_039935895.1 Bacteroidia bacterium
TATTGGGTATTCCGGTTCGTACGCGTCATAATGAAGTTGCACCGGCACAATTTGAGTGCGCTCCTGTTTTTGAAGAAGTAAATTTAGCGGTAGATCACAATCAATTGCTAATGGATATTATGGAAAAGGTTGCTTTGCGCCATAACCTGCGTGTGTTATTGCACGAAAAACCTTATGCAGGTGTTAATGGAAGCGGTAAGCACAACAACTGGAGTTTAGCTACCAACACAGGGAAGAACTTGTTGAGTCCGGGTAAAACGCCTAAAACAAACTTGCAGTTTCTTACCTTCTTTATAAATACAATTGCAGCGGTACACCAACATGCCGATTTATTACGTGCCGCTATTGCATCAGCCAACAACGACCATCGTTTAGGAGCAAACGAAGCACCTCCGGCAATTATGAGTGCTTTTTTGGGAGATCAGCTAAGTAAAATATTAGATGATTTGGAGACAAGCGTGCCTGATAAAAAAATGACACCCGAGCAAAAGACCGCTCTTAAAATGGGCATCGGTAAAATACCAGATATTCTTTTAGATAATACAGATAGAAATCGTACATCGCCCTTTGCATTTACGGGTAATAAATTTGAGTTTAGAGCGGTTGGTTCGTCGGCTAATTGCAGCGGACCAATGACTACCTTAAACGCTATTGTTGCCGAGCAGTTAATTAAATTTAAACATGCAGTAGATGCTTTAATTGAAAAAGGTGTTGAAAAAGATGAGGCTATTTTCCAAGTATTGAAAAAAGAAATTGTGGCATCTAAAAACATTCGTTTTGAAGGAAATGGTTATGGCGATGAGTGGAAAAAAGAAGCCAAAAAACGTGGTTTGAGTAACTTTAATACAACACCTATTGCATTAGATGCGTATGTTTCTAAATCGTCGTTAAAATTATTTGAAGATTTGCATATTCTTTCTCATAGAGAACAAGAAGCACGTTATGAAATTGCATTAGAAACATACACAAAGAAGATTCAAATTGAATCTCGCATTATTGGCGATATTGTAACCAATCAAATTATTCCTTCGGCTATTAAATACCAAAAAACATTAGTTGATAATGTTAGTGGCATGAAAAATATTTTTGCTGCATCTGAGTTTAAAAAAGTTTCTGATTCGCAAATAGAAATGATTAAAGAAATATCAGAACGCGTTACCATCATTAAAACCGATGTGGAAAAAATGATTGAAGAACGTAAAAAAGCAAACTTGTTAGAGAACGCTAAAAAACAAGCACATGCTTATTGCGATAAAGTAAAGCCTTTGTTTGAAAGCATACGTTACCATTGCGATAAACTAGAGCTTTTGGTGGATGATGCTATGTGGCCATTACCAAAATACAGAGAAATGCTTTATTTGAAGTAATTATTTAGATGATTGCGAACCTTAACCGTGGAAATTTATTATTCAATGGTTTGCTTGTCCCATAACACCTCATTAACGCAATAAACCCTTTAGCTTGCTTTCTTTTGCAATATCAGTGTTACTTGATTTGTAATTTATAGTATAGCAATGATTGCCTGCGATATAAGTTAAGAGGTAAATGTTTTTTCATAGTAAAGCAAAGTTAGCGTACTAAATAAGATTTTTTTTAGCTGCAAAAAAGCAAAAATTATATAACTGGTCGGTTTTAACAAATAAGTGGCGGTATTTTTTTTATATCTGGTAACAATGTTATATTTTTTTTGCTTTATGTTTGTTACATCTATTATGTAAAAAAATAGTTAGAAAGAAAGGAGGTTAAAATTGCAGCAAAACTACATCGCAAAACTACATACCCAAACTTTAAACGTATCTCTAATTATTCAATTGATTAAAAATTAAATTTATGAAAACAAAAAGCAATCAAATAAAAAAACTTTTAGCTGTTTATTATTTACTACTAAGCTTTCCTTTTTTAGGTTTCTGTCAAACTATTAATAAAAAGAATGATTTACAAAAAGAGGGTTTAGTAGCTAATATAAAACAAGTAAAACAAAACTGTTATATAGCCGCAGAAAAATTTGGTGAACTGACACAAGGCAATAAAAAAAATACGGAGAACGATAATTATTTGAGTCTATATAATGAAAATGGAAACAAAACGGAATGGATTATATATGTTAACGAAGCTGATAAATATAAAAAGTATACCTATAAATATATTGATACAGCTAGCAAGATGGAAGAGAATTTTTATAGACCCGACGGTAGTTTAGATTGGAAATACATTCATAAATTTGATAGTAAAGGAAACGAAATTGAAGAGAACTGGTATGCACCCGATGGTAGATTATGCAGAAAGGGCATTTATAAATACGATGATAAAGAAAATAGAATTGAAGCAAATTATTATAATGCAGATGGTAATTTAGAATGCAAATACATGTATAAACATGATGATAAAGGAAGTAAAAATGAAGAAACTAAATATACGGCTTCTGATAATTTAATATGGAAGCGTATATATAAATATGATGATAAAGGTAATTTAATTGAAAGCAATGAGTATAAAATAGATGGTAGATTAAAGTGGAATATTACGTATAAATACGATGATAAGCGAAACCAAACCGAAATAAATACATACAAAGCAAACGGTGGCTTAGAAAGTAGACAAATTTATACGTATGAGTATGACAAGATTGGTAATTGGATAAAAAGAATAAATAAAATGGGCAAAGAATATTCTATAACTATTCGCGAAATTACATACTACTAATTATTTAGCAACTGGTAAACTTTAAATATATTTCTAACTAATTACAAAATATATAAAATCTCCTTTTAGAAAGAAGAGAGGATTTTATATTGGGAAAGAAATTAAAAACGTGCTTCCGTTGTTGTTTTTGTATTCCAACGTTCCATCAATCTGTTCAATTAAAGAAGTAATTAAACTCATCCCCATACTGCTTGATTGAAGGTTTTTGCTATCCATACCCGAGCCTGTATCAGACACACAAAAAGTAATTTGATTATTTACTTGCTTAAATCCTATTTCAATTTTTCCGTTATCTTGGTTTTTAAAAGCATGTTTAAAAGCATTGGTAACAAGTTCATTTAAAATAAGCGCACAAGGAATAGCAATTTTTATATCAAGAAATGTTTCTTCTACTTTTTCAATTAACCGGATGGTAGAATTTGTTTGATAGCTTTTAGTTAGATAAGAACAAAAATCGGTAATGTATTGTGCAAACTCAATTTGTGCAAACGATTTGCTTTGATAAAGTTGGTTATGAATAAGTGCCATCGAATAGATACGATCTTTAGTATCTTCAAAAATTGCTTTACTTTCTTCATCTTTTAAATTTTCAATCTGTAAATTAATAAGCGCTGAGATGATGGCCAAATTGTTTTTAACCCGGTGATGTATTTCGCCCAGCAATAATTCCTTTTCTTTTAAGGCCGCTTTAGCAAATTTTTCAGCTGTTTGCCTTATCGCAATTTCTTTTTCCATTTCGTGGTTTTTTGTTACTAGCAGCGTGTTTATTTTGTTGTTATTTAATAGAAAAAATAACGAAAGGGAAATAAGTATGGTAACAGAAAACACAAAATTTACGGTGTAAAGAATATCCAATTCTGTTTTGGTCAGCTCCATCATTTGCACGCTGTAATATTTGCCAATAATTATTACGATAAAAAAAGTGGCAATATAACTGGCCATTGAAGCATAAATAAATTTTTTACTATTGGTATTAAAAAGCGATAAAACAATTAGTGGAGATGTAAATAAATAAAGATGAATGCCTGATCTAAAACCAAGATAAGTGGAGAATACCAAAACACAAAAATTTGTATTAATCAATAATAAAAGACTGGAAAGAATGTATTTGCGATGATGATTAAGTAATATAGATAGTAGAAAAAAAACAAACGCAAATATAATGGAGACTAAAGGAAACAACACTCCTTTTGAACTGAAATAGCACAAATATGCAAAGGAGAAAAAACAGCATAGTACAGATAGCTTATTGCGGTTACGCAGCTTATCGGCAAACACAATGGGTTGCCCAGATGTAACTCCAATCTCAGTTATTTTATTCCAAACACCAATCAAGCTCATATAACCAATTACAAAAAATGATTTTTTGAAGATACAGAAATTGTTTAATTATTTGTAAATGCTTTTAACAAATATAAATAAACCATTTTAAACAAAAAGCCCACCTACTTTTTGTGAAGAAAAATCATCAATCAGCGCAGCGCGCAAGCCCGAAAGTCCGCGGAGCAGTTTAGCCTGTGCGAGGCAGATCGGAACTTTCTTGACTTTTTGTTTCTTTTTCGTCAAGAAAAAAGAAAACAATTTGGTTTAAATAGGACTTTATTTCTAAATTATAAAAGAGGTCTAATATTTAATACCCCAAATTAGCTCCTAACCAACGCTCAGCTTTATCCAAACTCATGCCTTTACGCTCAGCATATTCCGCAACTTGGTCTTTGGCAATTTTACCAATACCAAAGTAATGCGATTGCGGATGCGCAAAATACAAACCACTAACAGCAGCCGTAGGCACCATAGCCATACTTTCGGTTAAAATAATGCCGGTAGTTTTTTCTACATCTAACAACTTCCAGAGTATGGGTTTTTCGGTATGGTCGGGTTGCGCGGGGTAGCCTGGTGCCGGACGAATGCCTGCGTACTCTTCCTTTATTAAATCTTCGGTATTAAAGTTTTCATCTTTAGCATAACCCCACAATTCGGTACGCACTTTTTTATGCATTAATTCAGCAAAGGCTTCGGCTAATCTATCAGCCAATGCTTTCAATATAATGGCAGAATAATCATCATGGTCTTTTTCAAACTTAGCCACGTGCGCATCAATGCCAATGCCGGTGGTTAATGCAAAAGCGCCTATGTAATCTGTTTTTCCTTTAGGCGAAACAAAATCGCCTAAGGCAACATTGTATTGTCCGGCTGGTTTTTTAGTTTGTTGACGAATGGAGTGAAACTTATGAAGCACTTTGCTTGCATCAGCCGGGTCATACACTTCTATATCATCATCTCCTACCGAATTTGCTTCATAAATACCAACCACCGCATTTGCCTGCAACCATTTTTCGCTAATTATTTTCTTTAGCATGTTTTGCGCATCATCAAATAATTTACGAGCTTCTTCACCACGAATGGGGTCTTTTAATATTTTAGGATAAGAGCCTTTCATTTCCCAAGCCATAAAAAAGGGTGTCCAATCTATGTAATCAATCATTTCAGCTAAAGGATAATCTAAAAATACTTTATTACCTAAAAAAGAAGGCTTAGTTATTTCAGTCGTGTTCCAATCAATTGGGAATTTATTTGCACGCGCATCTGCAATGGAAATAAATTTATTTTGACTTTGTGCATTTTTATTTTGTTCGCGCACACGCGCATAATCTTTATTAATGCCATCCATAAAATCGGCACGCAACTCATTAGATATAAGACTGCTGGCAACCGGTACCGATTTACTGGCATCGTTTACATGAATAACCGGACCTGAATAATTTTGTGCAATTTTTACAGCCGTATGTACTTTAGATGTTGTTGCGCCGCCAATTAACAAAGGCGTTTTAAAACCCAAACGCTCCATCTCTTTAGCCACGTGTACCATCTCATCAAGCGAAGGCGTAATTAATCCGCTCAAGCCAATAACATCTACGTTTTGTTTTTTAGCTTCTTCTA
>JBDTJJ010000055.1:0-5968 GCA_039935895.1 Bacteroidia bacterium
TTCTGTCAAGTTGTAGTTTAGGTTTCTAACATAAATGTTCATGTTTTCTTTTAATTAAAAATTAATAATAAATAATTTGCATCACAAATCTAACAAAAATAAAATCAAAAAAAAATAAACGTGTTAAATTTTGCTAAAACGACAAAAACCTTGTTTAATGGCTATTAATCGCCTTTTTTAAGCTATCAACGCAAAAAAATCTTATTTATATCCTCGTATCTTTGCCAAATGAAACGCCACAAAAATTCTGTTATCTAAAGCAAAATGGCATACCATATAGCAATTAAAAAACAATAAAACTACGTATGAAAATAGATAAATACATTGGTCATTCAGGCTTTACATCACGCAGAAAAGCTTGTTTGCTAATAGATGAAAAACGCGTTATGGTAAACGGTAAAGTTGCCACTTTTACTACCCGAATAAATGCCGGCGATGTTATTTTAATTGATGGAAAAGAGTTAAAGCCCAAAGAGTTTGTACCAACCTACATTATTTACAATAAACCAAAAGGCATTGAATGTACATCTGAAAAAATTGCCAATAATATTATTGATGAAATTGGACACACCGAAAACATTTATCCCGTTGGCAGATTGGATAAAGACTCGGAAGGATTGATTATACTGACAAATCATACAGAATTGATTGATAAAATCAGTAACCCAAAATACAACCACGAAAAAGAATATATCGTTACCCTAAACTTACCCGTGCGCAAACAATTTGTAAAAGATATTAGCGAAGGTGTTTTATTGCATGGCGAACAAACAAAACCCTGTACGGTTACTATTGAACCAAATGCCAAACGTATTTTTAGAATTATTTTAACGCAGGGTTTAAATAGGCAAATTCGCCGTATGTGTAATGCATTCGATTATCAGGTAATAAAACTGCAACGTGTGCGTATTTTAAACTTAAAATTAGGCAAACTAAAACTGGGCGAATGGCGAGATTTAACCGAAGAAGAATTGCTGGAATTATTTACCTTGTTGAATTAATTTAATACCCAAAATTGGTTGGTTTATAGATTAAATCACTATATTTATCTTCTTAAAAAATTAAAACATGAAAAAATTAGTTACGTTATTATTTATTTCGATAGTTGTTTTATCAACTAATTTACAAGCGCAATCGTGCCCATGGGCAAAAAAAGCTGGCGGAACAAGTGAAGATAATGGGACCGCCGCCGCTACAGATCAATCTGGAAATGTTTATTATTTAGGCAACTATTATTCACAAAACATAACATTTGGTTCAACTACGCTTCATAATATTAATTATGGTGGGTATAATAAAGGTGCAGATCTTTTTTTGGTAAAATATGATTCTTGTGGAAATTTTATTTGGGCAAAACAAGCAGGGGGTAATTATAACACGCGCGGCAAATGTATAACAACCGATGTTGCGGGAAATGTGTACATAGGCGGGAGCTTTAGTTGTGATACACTTAAATTTGGAGCTTTAAATTTAGTAAATACAGGCACTTCTACTAACGCATTTGTAGCAAAATATAACTCAAGCGGCATTGCGCAATGGGCACAAGGTAGTAGCGGCGATGCTCAAAATTACATAACAGCTATTGCTCTTGATGCATCAAACAATATATACGCTACAGGCTTTTCGGGCTCTAGTACTATCACGTTTGGAACAAATACTGCCGCTAATGGTTCTGGTAATAGTGGAACTTACAATACATTCATTACTAAATTTGATAATACCGGCGTTAACTTATGGTTAAGAGCTAACACTAGTAATGGCAATTTTAGCAGTTCGGGCGATGCTTTAGGGAATGGCATTGGTGTTGATGCAACAGGAAATGCATATATAACAGGTTATTTTGAATCAACCTATATGCGTTTTGGTATCGATTCTGTTGTAAACGCCGGCTACTCTAATATCTTTTTAGCTAAATACAATACAAGTGGAGCTTTACAGTGGCTTAAAGCAGCAGGTAGTAGTGATTATGATGAGGCATTTGGTTTAGCAGCTGATGCAACTGGAAATACCTATATAACCGGATATATTGGAGAAACAACAACAGCTCATTTTGGTTCGCAAAGTATTACAAATGCTAAGCAATCTACAGTTATGTTTATAGCTAAATATGATAATGCAGGAAACGCTTTATGGGTAAGAGGAAGTAAAACAGATGATTATACCTATAATAACCAAGGCTATAAAATCAGCTTAGATGCAGGTGGAAACCCTTGTGTAATTGGTTTTTATAATTCAGATTCACTAGTATTAGGTGCTGTTTCTCTTTATAACAATTCTTTAACTACGGGTGGCGGAGACGACTCCACCGATATTTTTGTTGCCAAATACAAGGCTAATGGAAATTTATCTTGGGCAAGAACTGTTGGCGGTACGGGCAATGATTATGGTTATGGCATAACTAATGGTCCAAACAACAGTTTATATATTACCGGAGAATTTGATTCTCCAACATTAACTGTTGCAGGAATTACACTTACTATTACACCTGGTAACGGTGGTGGTATGGGCGATGCTTTTATATCTAATAATATTTCTACTTCAGCTATTGTGCCCGATATTTGTTTGGTATCTGCAGATAGTATTATAGGAAATAATCAATACAATGTTATTTATTGGGATAAAACAGCATACCCAACAGCCAGCAATTTTATTTTGTATCGCGAAGTATCAACCAATATTTATAAAAAAATTGGATCGCAGCCTTACGCTACTTTAAGTGAGTTTGTTGATACCGCACGTAGTATTGTACCCGCAAACGGAGACCCAACACTTGGGGCCTATAAATACACTTTACAAATATTAGATACGAGCGGCACATATAGTTTAATGAGCCCGTTTCATAATACTGTAAGGATTTTAAACAACTCCGGCAATTTTAATTGGAATATATATACAGTAGGAAACACAACCTTTACAAATACACCTGTTAGTAATTACTATTTAATGAGAGATGATAACAACACAGGTGTTTGGGGTTTAGTTGGCTCTGTTACAGGAACTCAAACATCTTTAACCGACCCTAATTTTTCTACCTTTCAAAACACAGCTAATTGGCGTGTAGATGCAGATGGTTTTAATTGCACTCCTACTTTACGCCTTGCTAATGGAAACAATAGTACGGATGCAGCAAAAATAAAATCGCATAGTAACCAAGCTAATAATAGAGCCGCAGGTATAAATAAGATAACAAGTGGCCAAAATATTTCTATTTATCCAAATCCAGCATCAAGTAATTTTGTGGTAGAAACAACTTCTGCCGAAAAACAACAGTTGCAATTAATTGATGTAACTGGTAAAATTATTTTGCAGCAAACTATAACAGGTAAAACTACTATTGATGCTAATCTTTTAAGTGATGGTGTTTATAACATCAGCATTATCGGAAACAATGGTGTTATTAATAAAAAACTAGTTATTGTAAAATAGATTTTAAAACAACCATTTAGAAACGAAAAGAGCCGAATTTAATCGGCTCTTTTTATTTTATGATAGTTTATTTTAAACTAAGCAATTACTTCTTTTGCATTAGCGTTTGCAATGGCAATAGTTTGCGCTAATTTTTGTGCAGCATCTATAAATGCTTTTGCTTGAAAAGTATCTTGTTGCAGTGCAGCCGGGCTACCAGCATCACCTGCTTCGCAAATACTTTGTATCATTGGTATTTGAGCCAATAACGGAATATTAAATTCATCGGCTAATTGTTGCGCGCCTCCCTTTCCAAAAATAAAGTATTTATTATCCGGTAATTCGGCAGGAGTAAACCAAGCCATATTTTCTATAATACCAAGCAACGGAACATTAATATGTTCGTGTTTAAACATAGCTGCTCCTTTACGTGCATCGCTAATAGCCACTTGCTGAGGTGTTGTTACAATAACAACTCCTGTAAGGGGTACCGAAGCTGCAATAGTCATTGGTATATCTCCAGTACCAGGGGGTAAATCAATAAAAAGATAATCTAACTCGCCCCATTGCGCATCAAAAAACAATTGTGTTAATGCTTTAGTCGCCATCGGTCCGCGCCAAATAATAGGTTGAGATGGATCGGCAAAAAAACCAATAGATAATATTTTTACGCCATAGCTTTCAACCGGAATCATTTTGTTTTTTCCATCAATTTGTGTTTGACCAGGTTTTTCATTCAACACATCAAACATAAGCGGCATAGACGGGCCGTAAATATCGGCATCAACCAAACCAACTTTAGCACCTTGTTTAGCAAGGGCTACAGCTAAATTGCTGGCAATAGTAGATTTACCAACACCACCTTTACCCGACGCAATGGCTATGATGTTTTTTACACCCGCAAGGCTATCTTTATTTTGTTTTGCCTGAGTTACATTAGAACCCATATTAACGTTAACCACCGCTTCTTTATCTACATAATGTTTAATAGCGTTTACGCAGGCATTATGTATCATATCTTTCATTGGGCAAGCGGGCGTGGTAAGCACAACGGTAAAGGCAACATTTTTACCATCAATCTTTATGTCTTTTATCATGCCAAGTGTTACCAAATCTTTTTTTAAATCCGGGTCATCTACATATTTAAGTGCTTCTATAACTTGTTCTTCTGTAATCATTTTAAAAATATTTAGGATGCAAAGTTACAGTTAAGCAGGTCTAATTAAAAGAATTTTAGCTTATTTCTTTATTTATATTTGCGATTAGTTTATGATGAGAATTTTTAATACAATTTTAATTTTTTGTTTAAGTTTAGGTTTATTCTCTTGCGTAGGTGAGTTTAAAGAAATTTCTATTAACCGAATTACTAACTTTAAAATTAACAAAGTTGATTTAAAAAGCATTGATGCAGAAATAAGTGTGAGTATTAATAATCCAAACGATAAAAGTTTTAAAATATATAAATCTAAAGCGCAGGTATTTGTTGGAGGCACTAATTTAGGTACGGCAAAAATTGTGAAAAAAGTAAAAATACCAGCAAATTCAAGTGTAGAAAATATCTTTGTTTTGCATGGCGATTTTAAAGATTTAAACCTTGGCACACTAGCAAGCATTACCATGGGCAGACCAGCTGTAGAAATTAAAGGCTATTTAAAAGCCGGAAAATGGTTTTACAAAAGGAAATTTCCAATAAATCAGCAACAAAAAATATCGGGTAACGATTTTAAAGGATTATTACCCGGGTTTTAGTATCAAATAATTTAACTTATTTTTGCCAATCTTTAAGTTTACAACATGAGCGAAACAAAACAAAAATTATCTATCATCATTCCGGCGTATAATGAAGAGCGCACCATACACAAGATTTTAGAAAAAGTTGCTGCCGTAAAATTGTTGAATGATTTAGATAAAGAAGTTATTATTGTAAACGATTGCTCTAAAGATGATACCAAAGGTGCTGTTGCAAAATTTATAGCCAATCATCCCGATTTTAAATATGTTGAACACGAAATAAATAAAGGAAAGGGTGCCGCAATTCACACCGGTATTAAAGAGGCAACAGGCGATTTTGTAATTGTACAAGATGCTGATTTAGAATATGACCCAGCTGAATTTAATATTCTTTTAAAACCTATTTTGGATGGCTTTGCCGATGTAGTTTATGGTTCTCGTTTTATTGGCGGCAAGCCTCATCGTATTTTGTTTTATTGGCACTCTATTGGCAATAAAATTGTGCTTACAGGTTTATCAAACATGTTTACCAATTTAAATTTAACCGATATGGAAACCTGCTATAAATTATTTAGAGCAGAACATATTAAAGGTTTAAACCTAAAAGAAAATCGTTTTGGCTTTGAACCCGAAGTTACCGCAAAAATTGCTCGCATAAAAGAAATTCGTATTTATGAAGTCGGCATTTCTTATTACGGAAGAACTTATGCCGAAGGCAAAAAAATTAGTTGGAAAGATGGTTTGCGTGCTATTTATTGCATCCTAAAATATGGTCTTTTTGGCGCAAAATAATTTTATCATTATTAATGATTTATCATCATGCAAAAAAAAG
>JBDTJJ010000056.1:0-4258 GCA_039935895.1 Bacteroidia bacterium
AGTTATTAGCCTAAAAACGCCCGTGGTTATGGGTATTTTAAACCTAACGCCCGATTCTTTTTATGATGGAGGAACACTTTTATCCGAAAAAGAT
The DNA here is from genome assembly GCA_039935895.1 of Bacteroidia bacterium. Lineage (GTDB taxonomy): Bacteria > Bacteroidota > Bacteroidia > B-17B0 > Aurantibacillaceae > PALSA-968. The sequence goes on from JBDTJJ010000056.1 coordinate 95, forward strand.
TTACTGACTAAAGCCGAAAAACATATAAAAGAAGGTGCAGGCATTATAGATATTGGCGCGGTTTCTACCAAACCCAATGCTACTGAAGTTAGTGAAGAAGAAGAATTGGACAGATTACTTCCTGCTTTAATTTTATTGAGAAAAACGTTTCCTGCCATTTTTATTTCGATAGATACCTTTAGAAGTAAGGTTGCAAAGGCTGCTGCAAATGAAGGTGCTGACATTATAAATGATATTTCGGGTGGCACTTTTGATGTGGAAATGTTTGAAGTGGCAGGTAAATTAAATTTGCCCTATATTTTAATGCATACACAAGGCACACCGCAAACCATGCAGCAAAATCCTCAATATAAAAATGTGGTGACTGATGTATTTAATGTTTTTGAACAACAAATTAAAGCAGCCAAGCAAAGCGGAATACAACAATTAATTTTAGATGTAGGTTTTGGTTTTGGAAAAAACTTAGAACATAATTATCAATTACTTTCTCAATTAAAAAAGTTTGAAGAGCTTGGCTTTCCTTTGCTGGTTGGTATTTCCAGGAAAGGAATGATACACAAACCATTATTAATAACTCCACAAGAAGCGCTTAATGGCACAACGGTTATTAATACACTTGCTTTATTAAATGGTGCAAATATTTTGCGCGTACACGATGTTAAAGAGGCTATGCAAGCTATTCAGTTAGTAAATTGTTATCATTCGGTTTAGCAATTAATTCACCTTTGTTTTATTTTTGAAATGCATGGAAGAAGAAGTTCCCGAAAAATTATTTTATAGCATTACAGAAGTAGCCGCTTTATTTAAAGTAAATGCATCACTTATTCGTTTTTGGGAAACAGAATTTGATTTTTTAACCCCTCGAAAAACCGCAAAAGGTGTGCGTACTTATACCGTGAAGGATATTGAAAACATTAGAGTTGTATATAGTTTAGTAAAAGAAAATGGTTTTACATTGCAAGGGGCAAAAGACAAATTAAAAAATAAACCTACAAAAGAATTAAATAAAAATACGGAACTTGTTGAAAATTTAAACAAGCTAAAATCTTTTTTACTTACCCTAAAAGACCAGCTTTAATTATTCAGTAAAGTAATTTCTCCGCGTAAATTTTGACCTAATAAATGTTTAATTTTAGAAGTAGAAAGGTTTTGTCCAAACAAAAACATCAATTTTGTAATGGCAGCCTCCAGCGTAATATCTTCTCCGCTAATAACACCAATTTTTTGAAGAGCCGAACTGGTTTCGTATTTCCCTTGGATAACGCGTCCTTCCAAGCATTGTGTTACATTGTAAATAATAATACCTTTATCAATAGCTTGTTTAAGTAAAGCAATAAACCACTCATCGGTTGAGGCATTGCCCGCACCAAAACTGTGCAGCACAACCGCTTTAATTCCTTCGGCATTTAAAATAGCTTGTGTAATTTTTTTAGAAATACCCGGAAATAAATTAAGCACAACAATGTCGTTATCTAAATTTTTATACGTGATTATTTTTTTTGCACTTGCTTTTGCAATGTAATTATAGTTGTAAGTAATCTGTACGCCTGCCTCTGCTAACTGTGGGTAGTTAGGCGATTTAAACGCATCAAAATGTTCTGAATTATATTTTAATGTACGATTGCCTCTGTATAATGCGTACTCAAAATAAACCGCGACTTCGGGCACAAGTGCTTTGCCTTTTTTATCTTTTGCCGAAGCAATTTCTATAGCGGTAATTAAATTTTCTTTTCCATCGGTACGTATAATTCCAATAGGTAATTGAGATCCAGTAAGGATAACAGGTTTGCTTAAATTTTCTAACATAAAACTTAAAGCAGATGCCGTGTAAGCCATGGTATCACTTCCGTGTAGCACAACAAAGCCATCATAAGCAGCGTAATTTTTTTCAATAATTTCAACTAACTCAACCCAAACGCGTGGATGCATATTGCTAGAATCTATTGGTTTTTTAAAGGAGACAGAATGCAAGTCTAAATTAAATCGACTTAACTCGGGAACTTGTTTTGTAAGCGATTTAAAATCGAAAGGTCGCAAACTACCTGTTTTGGCATCTTGCATCATGCCTATGGTGCCGCCGGTATATATCAGTAATATTTTATTCATAAATACTTGAGACAAGAAAAAAGAATCAAGAGTTAAGACGAAATCATCTTAATCTTGATTCTTACTTCTTAACTCTTTCTTAAAACGGTAAATCGTCATCAACCGAAGTGCTTGTAAACACCGGAGGAACGCCAGTTTCCATACTTGTTGGTTGGCTATTGCTATTATTATTTGATTGAGGAGACGAGCTTCCTGCACCAACTTTTTCAATACGCCAAGCATCAATGGTGTTGAAATATTTTGTTTCGCCTTGCGGAGAAACCCACTCTCTGCCTTTTAAATTGAAAAGAACTTTTACTTCTTCGCCAATGGCAAAATTATCTACTAAAGATACTTTATCTTGCACTAATTGAAAACTTACGTGCTGAGGATAAGGAGAACCAGGTTCTACGGTTAATACAAAATCGCGTTTTTTAAAACGTTCGCTTACTGTTTGTGTATCAAATTTTGCTTTGATGATGCCTACTACTTCCATGATATATTTATTAAAATTTAGAACCTTAAAATTAATGCTTTAAAATTAATTTCCCAATAAAACTTTCCACGCTTCATCCACTTTATTAACATCTAAAAGCGTTTTGGCATACTGATGAAGTTCTTCAGGGTTTGTAAATTTGGTAGAAGACTCGTTTTTATAAGCCGCAATTTCTTCTGCCGTAGGCAAATGCTCTACATTACCTAGCTGTCCGAGATTATTACCTGATAAAATTTTACTGTTTTTTATTTCTGCGGGAATTACATCAACGCCAATGCCAAGGGTTGTGATGGGTTTAGCAATTTCAAACAAAGCATCGCCATGCGCACGGCAATACCAGTTTCCGCCCATACGAGCTACTAAATCAATTTTTTGTTGGTCAATTTTACCGTTCGCATCAAGCACTTCTTCTTTTATGTGAATAAGTTGCACTTCGCACACCACAAGGTTTCCGGCGCCACCACCTTGCCCTAATTCAATGACTTCTTTTACAGTACATTCCATTGTTACAGGTGCTTCGGCTACTCTAAATGGTTTTATAGATTGAGATGCAAGTTTGGTAAATCCTGCTTTTTCAAACTCATCTACTCCTTTTGCATACGGACTGCTTGCCAAACTCATTTGCTGTACCATGTTGTAGTTTACAATATTTAAAACCACTTCGGGCACTTCTTTTACATTATCTAAGGTGTGCTTGCTGCTGCCGTCTCTGCCGCTGCGAGCCGGAGAAAAAATAGCAATGGGTGGATTAGAAGAAAATACATTAAAAAAACTAAACGGCGCTAAATTGGGCTTTCCATTTTTATCTATTGTACTTGCAAAGGCTATTGGGCGTGGACCCACGGCTCCTAATAAAAACCCATGAAATTGTTGTTGTGATGAATCTTTTGCGCTAACGGTTATCATTTCTAAAAGTTTTAGGAAACAAAATTACTAAGAAAAGTGCATCTTTTTCGTTTTTTAGAGCGTTTCGGCGATTACACCGCCGGGCTTTTCGTTTCAAGTTTTGTTGATTACAACAAAAGCTTTCCACTACAATCCCTAACGCAAATAATTAAAAAATTTCGTTAAAAAAACGAGGTAATAAGGTTGGTTTCAATAAAATAGTAAATACAAAACCAAACACAGCACCCCAAAAATGCGCATTGTGTCCAATGTTATCTATTTGTTTTTTACCCATATACCAACTGTAAAATAAATATAGCAAACCAAATAACCAGGCGGGTATAAAAATGGGAATGAAAATAATACCCATTCCCATAGATGGATTAATTAAAATGGCGCTAAACACCACGGCAGTAACAGCTCCGCTGGCTCCAACCGAAGAATAATTTGGGTTATCTTTTTGTTTTATCAAATCATAAACGGTAGAAAAAAAGATGCCGCCAACATACAGCAATATAAAATAAAAAGATGCTTTTTGTCCGAATAAAAGAACAAAATATTGTTCTTCCAATGCTTGTCCAAATAAATAAAGTGCGTACATATTAAATGCTAAGTGCATATAATCTCCATGCAAAAAAGCGTGCGTAAACAAACGGTAATATTGCTTGTGATGTATAGTTGCATACGGACTAAACAAA
>JBDTJJ010000057.1:0-3874 GCA_039935895.1 Bacteroidia bacterium
AAAACCGAAAGTAAGGTTGAGTTTTCTTTTGATATTGCATCTTCTCAGTTTTTAAGCGAAGAGCAAAAGCATTACATCATTTTAAAATTAAAAAACAAAATTGATAACGAAGGCTTTTTGCACATGAGCGAAAGTGGAGATCGTTCTCAATATGCCAATAAAGAGCAGTTAGTTAAAAAGGCAATAAAATTAATGGCATCGGTATCTTTAATACCTAAAAAACGTGTACCAACAAAAGTGAGTAAATCTTCTAAAAGAAAAAGAGTAGATGATAAAAAACGTGTAGGCGAGGTAAAACAAACACGCAACAAAAGGATAGATTATTAAATTCCTTCTTTCAATAAAATAATTAGCTATTTAGGCTGAATACTAAAATCTTCGCTCATCACATAAATAGATAAAGCAATCATAATTAAAATGATACCAACCCACACACGCCAATCTCTGTGCATGCGCTTATAATAAGGACCGTGGTGTTTGTTAAAGTTTTTTCCACTTTGTAAGTTGTGCTCAGGTTTGTGTAAAGTCTCCATATTTGTGTGTTAAATAAATAGTAAAATAAACTACGACAAACATACAATTAAAAAACAACCAAGCTTTACTATAAAAGGTTAAGCTTCCTTAAAACAGTAGTTACCTAATTTCAGAAACAGCTATGATTTGTATCTTACGCTCAGCAGCTGCGCCAGGGTTATAAATGCTGTTTCTCGTATCATAATAATCATCGCTTTGCTTACTGGCAGTTAGCTCACCCACGTTTTCTTCGTAGTAAATAAGTTTGTTACTTTGCGCATACGGTAAAAACATGCCGCTTTTATATTGGTTAAAATAATTTTGCAAGCTGCTTATTCTTCGTTTAGCTAAGTTTACATTATAGTCAGTTGAGGCAAGCGGAGAACAAAAACCTTTCATGGTTATTTTTACGGTTTCACCGCGCTGCAAAACATCTTCCAACAAGAGTGCAAATTTTTCTAAATCGTTTAAGCCTGCTTGTACACTATCTTCAAAAAAATTTTCAATTTTATTTTCTGCCAGTTGTTGCTCTGTTGGTTTTAAATCTTTTGAAAATTCTTTAAAGTACAAAGGTTTCATGGCTAAGTAAGCATCGCAGGTGGCTTTGTAATTTTTTTTAGTTGTGATGGCTTTTGTCTTTGCATCAGGTTCGTCATTATGAAAATACAAAGTAAGCGGCACTAATAATTTCATCTGACTGATAATCTGCAAGGCAGTATCAACAGGCACTACGGGCGCATCTTTAATTAAGGGTGTGATAGCAAAAGCGTAAATATCGTTGCAGCAACTTTCTTTTTCTTCAAAGTAAGAACCTAACCTGTTTGATGAAAGATAGGCTTTATCTTTTTTACTGTTAACGCTGTAGTAAATATCATTTAACGGACTGTTTAGCGGATAACCTGCGTTTTCAGGTGCTTTAAACGCATCGTCTTTATATTCACTTTTAAAAACATCAAAACCACCCAAACCTTTATGATGATTAGAACTGAAGTACAAAGTCTGCGTTATATTTTCAAAGTATGGTGTAATCTCATCTTCGTAACTATTAATTAATTTACCTGCGTTTACAGGTTGCGCAAAGCTTTCATCCGAAGTTTTTTTGCTGTACCAAATATCCATACTGCCTTGCCCACCAGTTCTATCAGATGAAAAAAACAAATACGTTTCGTTGTTTATTTCAGTCAAAGAAGGTTGCGTTGTGTTAGAGCCTTCTACATTTATAGGCGATTGCATAATGGAAGGGCTCGTCCATTTACCACCAACATATTTTGCCTGATATAATTTGCAAATAAACGTAGAAGCGTTTTTTTGTTGACACTGAGAAAAGACAATCTCGGTAAAATCTTTATTAAAACAAGTATTAGCCGTATGCACACCTTGTTTGTTAATGATAGAATCCATTTCGGTAGCACGTTGCCACTTTTGGTTTTCTTTTTTGGAAATGAATATTTTATTGAAAGCTAAATTTGTTTTATTGTCTTTATCGCTTTTATTACGTAGTGAAGAAAAATACAACAGGCTGTCAGCCTCTATGGGGGCGTATTCTGATACTTTTGAGTTTACATTGCTATCTAAATGTTCTACATGAATAGCTAATGGTTTTTTAATTAATAACTGAGATAAATCGCAAGATTCTCCTTCCAACTTAGATTTTGCGGCCATTTTTTTAAAGTGCTCATCTTTACTTTTTTTATACAAAGAAGTAAATTTGGTAAAGTATTTTTTAGCTTGTTTGTATTGAGATTTACTTTTTAGTAATTCGCCCAACCAGAAAATAGTTTCGGAATATAACCTTCCATTATCAATTTTAAATACCTTTTGATACCAATGCAAAGCAATATCGTAATCGTAATTTAAACGACTGGCCGTTGCGTACAAATATTGGTATTGTATGTTTGCCGAATCATCTAAAATTACCTGATTATAAAGCTGTGCTGCCGAAAAATAATCTTTATCAGCCATAGCTGCTTCGCCTTGTTTTAAAAGCTTTTTCACGCTTTGCGAAAAACTTTTTTGCTGCATAAAAAACAAAAATAATATAGTAGTTGCTATGTATAAATATTTTTTTTGCATATTACATATAAACAGGACAGCTACGTTTTTTAGGCACAAATACAGGGGCTTTGTTAAAGATGTAAAGTAGGCAAAATTCTATAGCGCCCCGCTTGTTGGTAGCAGGTGTAAATTTAGAGGTGTTAATATCATAAGCTACACCAACGCGCAAAGTTTTATAATCCATACCTAATAAAGCAATGGCTGCATCACCCACACGGGCTGACAAACCTATGTTTACAGAGACATTACTTTCTTTATTAACCACATAACCAATACGGCTTGCCAAAACAGTTTCGTGAAAAGGACCTTGTGTTTCATACATCGCATCTACATGTAAAAACAGTAATTCTTTAAGTGGATATTTTACACTTACATACGTATTTGATTTTGTATATAAATTAACGCCATCACTTTTAAAGAAAGAAATATTCGGTCGGGTTAAATGCGAAAGGCTCGTGCCGATAGAGATGTAACCTGCCCACTTTAATTTATACTGAGCCGCCAAACCCGTGCCTAAATCGAAATACGTTTTAGATTGCGTTGGATAATTTTCTCCCGAAGGAAGCGAAGGATTATACGCATCACCATCAAACTGATTATCGTAAGTAAGTTTGCGCGTATTAAAAGCAAGGTTGGTAACTCCAGGTGAAATTCCCAATGAAACACTCAAATTAGTATCGCCTTTAAAACGTTGTATAAACGATAATGGCACAGAAAATTGGTTAATGCTATATCTGCTATCGCCCGAAACATCGTTATTAAAAACTAAACCAACGCCAACCGAGCTGTGCTGAGAAAATACTTTATCAAATTTGGTATCGCCACAAAAAGATAAAGTAGAATAAGGGACAGGAACGGCCGCCCATTGGTTGCGATAGGCTGCTGCCACACGGTAATCGCCATTAAAAACGCCTGTTTGTGCGGGGTTTAAATACAAGGGGTTTGCCCAAAATTGCGACAAATGAATATCCTGCGCTGAAATTTTAATCAACGTGAGGCAAAAAAATAGTAACAGGTAAAAGTTCTTTTTCACTTGAGCTAATTTACTTAATTTTTTGGAAAAAAACAGAATGCTTATTAATAAGATGTTAATTGTATTTGGGTTAGAAAGTTTTGCCATGAAAAAAGACGAATTAGCACAAATGGATTTCTCGAAACGTTAGAATTGGCTAGAAGGCGGAATCACCCAAAAAATAATTTTACCCGGCGGGCATTTTATAGAGTGTCCACGCAGAGGTTGGGTTAGTTATATCTCTCCATAAATAATAGGCGGTATTTTTATAAACTTTTAATTTTTCTACATAAA
>JBDTJJ010000058.1:0-5764 GCA_039935895.1 Bacteroidia bacterium
CCAAATAAAAACATGACCCCGCTCCGCTGCATTTGCAATGCTGCGGCAAATAATATTTTTTATCTTTCCTTTTCCTTTACGAAAAAGAAACTAAAAGTCAAGAAAGTTCCGATTTCCAACACACAAGCTAAACTGCTCCGCGGACTTTCTTCCATCGCGCTGTTTTGATTGATGATTTTTCTACATAAGCAATAAGTGGTTGGATGGAGTTAAATAAAAAAGCCGCTCTTTGCAGAACGGCTTTAGGGTTAGCTTGTAAGTAAAACTTATTGTTGTTTTACTAATTTGCTTTGGTAAATAAGCGTGCCGTTATTTAACACACGCACTTGGTAAATAGCGTTGTTTAAGTTGTTTAAATTAATGGTGGTTAAGTTGCCTTGTACTTTTTCTGTCAGTACTTTTCTACCCATCATATCATATACTTCCACTACTGCATTATCAAAAGCAGTGTTTGTTTGCAAATAGAAAGCATCAGTTGCCGGGTTAGGGTAAATTGATATGTTATTATTGTTTGATACTTGTGTAATACCTACACCGCAATTGCTTACATTAAATTGAATCAAATCAGTATAGGTGCATCCGTGCGAATCGGTAACATTTAAAGTATAAGTAGAAGTAGTGGTTGGTTTAGCAACAATACTATCAGTAGATGAATTGTTTAACCCGCTAACCGAATTCCATAAATATGTGTAAGGGCTGGTGCCTCCAATAACTATAGCTTTTACTTTAATACTATCGCCTGCGCATAATGTGTTTGTTGTGGCAGGAGTAATAAATGCAGTAATAGCAGTAGGGCTAGCAATAAAGACTTGTTGGACTTGAGAACATGAATTAGCATCAGTTACCAAAACATTGTATGCAGCACCTGTTGCGCATAAATTGTTAACCGAACTGGTTGTCATGCCTCCCGGAATCCAAGAATACGTAAAAGAACCAACACCACCTGTTGCTGTTACGGTAGCCGAACCGTCGCAAGAACCATTGCAAGTAACATTGGTTACAGTTGCCGAAGTAACAATTAATGGGTTTACAGTTACTGTGGTCGAACTGATGTTTGAGCAACCATTAGCATCTTGTCCAACTACGGTGTAATTAGTAGTTGTGGTTAATGTAGGAGATATAGAAGTTGTGTTATCACCCGTGTTCCAAGTATAGCTTGTTGCGGTTCCGGTTGCTGTTAACGTAGTTGTTGTGCCGGCACAAACTGTTGTACTGTTAACCGATACAGTTGGCAAACAATTTACCGTAACACTATTTGTTGAAACTGCAGTACAATTAAAAATATTAGTTACTGTTAATGCAACCACATAAGTGCCACATACCGGATACTCAATAATTGGAGACTGAAGGGTGCTTATAGAACCATCTCCAAAACTCCAAGTATAGGTAGAAGCACTGGTTGAATTATTACTAAAGGTTGTTGAAGTTCCAAGACAAACCGTTGTTGCAGAAAAAGAAGATACAGGTAAAGAATTAACCGTAATAGTAGCTACTGCCATGTTAGTACAATTAGCATCAGAAGCTGTTACGGTGTAATCAGTTGTTGTTGTAGTGGTTGGAGATATAGAAACTGTGTTATCACCCGTGCTCCAAGTATAAGTAGTTGCTGTTCCGGTAGCTGTTAAAGTTGCTGTTTCTCCAATACAAATAGCAGGGCTATTTACATTTATAAGAGGTAACGAATTAACTGTAATAGTTGCCGTTGCTGTATTTAAACAGTTATTGGCATCTGTTCCGCTAACATTATAGTTGGTTGTAGTTGTAACCGTTGGTGAAATAGAAACTGTATTATCACCTGTACTCCAAGTATAACTGGTTGCTGTACCGGTTGCTGTTAAAGTTGTTGTTTCTCCAACACAAATAGAAGAGCTGTTTGCCGATATGGTTGGTAATGAATTTACCCATATAGAAGTTGTTGCTGTGTTTACACAATTATTAGCACCTGTACCTGTTACGGTATAAACGGTTGTGGTTGTAACAGTTGGCGAGATTGAAGTTGTTGTTTCGTTTGTGCTCCAAGTATAACTGGTTGCCGTTCCGCTGGCTGTTAAAGTAGTTGTAGTTCCCGCACAAACAGTGGCGCTTGTGGCAGATACCGTTGGTGATGGGTTTATGGTTACTGTTATAGTAGTAACAGCTGGTGAGCCCGAACCATCATCAACCTGAACAGAAAAAATATCTGTACCGTTAAAGGTTGCGTTTGGCATATACGTAAAACCAGTAGGATTAAGTGTACTTCCATTAGATAATTGCGTGCCTCCGTTAACAATTGTTCCGTTAGATGGCGCTGCTGTAACCGACCAGGTTTCTGTTTGGTTAATATCAGCATCGCTTATCTGTAATAAAGAGTTGATGCTTGTTGCCGCTGTATTTTGACAAACTGTAAATGTTTGATTTGCACCGCCTGTAAAAGAAACTGTGTTATTAGTAGTAGTAAAGCTAAAAGTAGCTACTGCACTACCAGCGCAATTAGTTACGGTAATATCTGCCATAGATGAACCTAAGGCAGCTGACGTTGTTGTGCCTGATATAACGCCTGTAATGGCATTTAAATTTAAGCCCGTTGGTAAAGAACCTGCACTAATGCTATAGGTACTTGCTAAAGTTGCTGTAATGGAATAGCTATAAGAAGCGTTTACAGTTGTTGTTATTGCTGTTGCTGTAACAGTTGGTGCAGTTAAACAACAGTTAATAGGAGAAGCCGAGTTACGCGGACTAACAGCTCCTGCTGTAAAATCTGTTGCATTTTGGTCGGTATCGGTGCAACCATTGCTTGCTCTTGAAACTGAAGTTGTGTTGCTTGGCGCCGGCGTAGGACCCGTGCCTTCAAAGCAATTCGCAGTGGCTCCAAACCCTACTTTATCAATAATAGTGGCGCTGGCTGAACACGTAGTTGTTAAAGCTGTGATTGCATTTACCAAAAAAACTTTTCCAGCTGTGCCAGACATATTAACTGTTCCCGTTGCATCTGCCGTAGGCAAGGTAATTCCAACAGCACCACCCGATGCCTGTTGAACTAAATAATAAGCACCAGGTTGAATATTTCCTGAAAGGTTTGTTACCGAAGCAGTACTACCGGCAGCAGAAAAATATTGTACCGACCAACCTGTTAACGAGATAGGAGATGCAGTGGGGTTAAATAATTCAACAAAATCGTTTTTGTAAGGAGCGCCAGCATTACCGCCACCGCCATATACCTGACTAATTACTACGTGATTAACTTGTGAAAAGCCATTTTTGCTGATAAACAGCATGCATAATAAGCTTAAAGAGAATAGTGTTTTTTTCATTATTGTTGTGTTTGGTTTTTGTTTTTTATTTTCGGGCATAAAAGTAGTGAAAACTGCTAGCTTGAAGGTTAAGTTTTTGTAAACAAATAATTTACAAATGAAGTAAAATTGCGCTATTTCTGCTTAAAATATTTAAAAACAAATAAATAGCCAAAGTCTGTAATTTTTTATCTTTGAAACCGACTAACCAATAGTATATGAATAAATTATTTTTTAAAATAGCTCTGCTTGTTTGCAGTCTTTTTACAGGAATTGTTTTTGCACAGCAACCAAGTCCGGTAAAATTTAAAATAGAGTCTAAAAAGATTTCGGCAACCGAGTACGATATTATTTTTAATGCCACCATTGAAAAAACTTGGCACGTATATTCTATTACGCAAACGGCAGCCGGCGGCCCTAACCCAACTCGTGTTGATTTTACAAAATCTCCTGATTATGAATTGGTAGGCAAGCTAAAAGAAAGCAAACCTATTGAAGAAATGGATAAAGTATTTGAGATGAAAGTAGCTTACTTTAATGATAAAGCCACATTTACCCAACGCATAAAAGTAAAAACAGATAAAACATTTAAAGTAAATGGCAAGTATGAGTTTCAGGTTTGTACCGATGAGAAATGTGAATTTCCTCCTGCAAAAAAGTTTTCGTTAGAAATAGAACAAGCAGCTCCTTTGGTTGAAAAAACAAGTACGGACACAGCTACAAAAACTGTAATTACTCCAATAAAAGATACCGTTAAAAAACAAGAAGTTGCTACACCATCCGAAATAAAAATAGAAGAACCTAAAAAAGAAGCTCCAACACCTTGGTGGTTAATCTTTTTAAAAGGAATTGGTTTTGGTTTAGCCGCATTAATTACACCATGTGTTTTCCCTATGATACCAATGAATGTAAGTTTCTTTTTAAAACGAAATAAAACACGCAGCGGTGCTATTAAAGAAGCTATGTTTTTTGTGCTCAGCATCATTGTTATTTACACCTCGTTAGGTTTATTAATTACGGCTGTTTTTGGCGAAACAGCTTTAAACACCCTGGCATCGGGTGCAGCGTTTAATATATTCTTCTTTTTAATGCTGCTTGTTTTTGGCATCAGCTTCCTTGGTGCCTTTGAAATTGTTTTACCAAACTCGTGGCTTAATAAAATAGATTCGCAAAGTGATAGAAGTGGCTTTGTCGGTATTTTCTTTATGGCAGCGGCTTTATCTATTGTTTCGTTTTCTTGTACCGGTATTTTTATTGGCAGCTTGCTGCCCTTAGTAGCTAACTCACCAACTGGGCCACTATTTGGTTTCTTAGGCTTTGGTGCTGGCTTTGCTATACCGTTTGGCTTATTTGCTATTGTGCCAAGTTTGTTAAACAGTATGCCAAAAAGTGGCGGCTGGCTTAATACGGTTAAAGTTACGTTGGGTCTATTAGAATTAGCATTGGCTTTAAAGTTTGCATCAAATGCAGATTTAGTTTATCAAGCTCACATTTTAAACCGCGAAGTGTTCTTGAGTTTATGGATTGTGTTGTTTGGCATAATGGGTGCTTACTTAATGGGTTGGTTTAAATTAAGTCATGATACCGAAGCACCATTTTTATCTATCACAAGATTATTTTTTGCAATACTTGCCTTTGGCGTTACCATATATATGGTGCCGGGTTTATGGGGTGCACCGTTAAAATTATTAAGCGGTGTAATTCCTCCATCAAGTTATGCTGAGTGGAAACATACGCCTGCACAAGCTAAAGAAATACAATCAACTCAAAACAATACTTCTGCACTTGCCGCTAAAATGGTTGATGGCCCAGAAGGATTAAAAGTTTTTGATAACGATTATGAAAGTGCACTGGCGTATGCTAAAGAAGTTCATAAACCTTTGATGATTGATTTTACCGGGCATGCCTGCGCAAATTGCCGTAAGATGGAAGACAACGTTTGGGTAGAATCTGATATAAAAAGTATTCTATCAAATGAATTAGTTATTGTGTCTTTATTTGTAGATGATAGAAAAGAATTACCAAAAGCCGAACAAAAAGAAGTTTTGTGGGGAGGAGATAAAGTTGTGCTTGAAACCGAAGGAATGAAATGGGGTTTTATGCAGTTGAGTAAATACAATATTAGTTCGCAACCATACTATGTTATTTTAAACGACGATGAAAGTTTATTAAGCAGCGGTGGTATTGGTTACGATACCGGAAAAGATTTACCTGTTTTTAATGCCTGGTTAAGCAACGCTGTTTTAAAGTATAAAGAGAAGCATGCAAACTAAAGCTAAAACAGAGTGGCAATTATTACAAGAAACGCTTACCGAAAAATTTGGTATGGAACCCGATTTGCACGCCATTATTTTTTTAGTGGGTGTACAAGAACTTGGCATGGGCTACAAAAAATTTAAAAAAGATGAGAAAGTAAATATTATGCACATTGCCATTTGTACCTTGTTAGAACCTTACGGTTATTACGAATTTGAAGGGCGTGATGAAGATGGCTG
>JBDTJJ010000059.1:0-3351 GCA_039935895.1 Bacteroidia bacterium
AAGAAATGGCTTCTAAATTTGTTGTATCTGTAAGTACAATTGAAAATTTGCCACCCGAAATAGTAGTTACTTCAGCCAATTTGTTTTTGTATTTTTTAGATACAATTACATTTTCCAAAACTTTTCCGGATACGTTTTTTACATATCCTTTAAAAATGATTTCTTGTGCAAATTGTATTTGGATACTTGCTATAAACAGAAAAAAAAGGAGGTATTTTTTTATCATAAATTAATAATTGCTGTTTCAAAAGTATATTAAGAATTACCGAAACAAATGCCATTATATATTTTTAACAATAGGCCGAGGTATTTTCTTTAGGAATTGATAAATTAGTGTGATGCCTAGTTTATTATGTTATTCCAACAAGGCTGGTCGCTCTGTAATTTCGTGGTATTTAATTACATCTTCGGCAAAGTAATGCACAACCATACTTTTGCGTGTTGAGCCTTCTTTAGTAATTTTTTCTCCACCATGAATTAAGTTTGCATGCCAAATAAGTAAATCGCCTTTATTAGCTTTAAATATTTGCTTGGTAAAATTGGTTGTTTTAACTACTTCGCCAATTTTTTCTTCGTACTTTAAATAATTACTATCTGCACCAACAGTTAAAGCATTGCCTCCACGTTCGTACGCATGATTTAAAATGTAAGGCAATTTATGACTACCTGGATAATAAGCTAAAGGCCCATTTGTGTCATCTACATCTTCTAAGGCGACCCAAATGGCGGTTAAATAACCAAGCGGGTAGGTAGTCATGTGTATAGAATCACTATGCGCATGCTGCTGACTACCGGTAATAAAATTTATAGTTTGAAACGGAATTACTTTTCTACCTAAAATAAAATTAAGTATATCTGTTAAGTTTTTTTGAACGGTAATGTTTTGAATAAGCTGCGATTTTTTGTTAGCAAACATTACTTTATTGCCCAATACAAATTCTACTTTTTTATCCGCTAATAAATCTTCAATTTCTTTGTTGATTGAATCAATTACTTCATTACTAAAAAAATTCTTTATGATGAGATAACCGTTCTCTTTCCAAGAGAGAATTGCTTGTTTTACTTCATCGGAAAAATTAGTTGTATTTAATTTTTGTTTTATTTCTTCTAAAGAAACATCTTTATCCATCCAGGGAATATCACCCACCGGAAGTCCTTCAAAATCTTTAGAAGAAATACTTTGAAATAATTGTTTACGCAGCCCAGCATTTTTATACGGAGCTTTATTGTGTTCTAATTTAGAAACATGCAATAAATTATAAGCAGAGTAGGTTACTTTTAATGAACGTAAAAAATCTACCAACTTATTATTTGCCATACTATTTACTAATAGATTCTATAATGTCGTGTTTGGTAATGATGTGAACTTCGCCTAATCTGTCTTTCATTAATACTGCATTACTTTCTTTAGTAATCATTTTAGATACGTCTTCAATACTGGCGTTCATGTTTACAAACGGAAACGCTTTTTGCATTACCTTATCAACTGTTTCTTGCTTTAAAGTATCGTTGGCAATTAACTGCGCAAAAACATGACTATCATTTAATGCGCCCACAAATTCATTTCCTTTTTTTACTGGAATTTGAGAAATGTTGAACTTAGTCATTAACGCAACGGCCGTTGCAATTTTTTCATCAAAGTTTACTGTCAGTAATTTTTGATTTTTGTGTGAAGCAATTAAATCAATAGCTTTAGGTTTAGTATCTTCTAAGAAACCACGATCGCGCATCCAATCATCGTTAAACATTTTACCAAGGTAACGAGTGCCATGATCGTGAAAAATAACCACTACCACATCGCCTTCTTTAAACATATCTTTCATTTGCAAAAGTCCTGCCATAGCACTACCAGCACTGTTTCCAGCAAGAATAGCTTCTTCGCGTGCAATACGGCGTGTCATAATAGCGGCATCTTTATCAGTTACTTTTTCAAAATGATCTATCACAGAAAAATCAACATTCTCCGGTAAAAAATCTTCGCCAATACCTTCTGTTATGTAAGGATAAATTTCGTTCTTATCAAAAATACCAGTCTCTTTATATTTTTTAAATACCGAACCATACGTATCAATACCTAAAATTTTTATGTTCGGATTTTTTTCTTTCAAATACCTTCCTGTTCCGCTTATAGTTCCGCCAGTACCAACACCAACAATTAAGTGTGTAATTTTTCCGTCGGTTTGTTCCCAAATTTCCGGTCCAGTACTTTCGTAATGCGCTGTAGAGTTTGAAAGGTTATCATATTGATTAGGTTTCCAGGCATTCGGAATTTCATTAACCAAACGAGATGACACCGAATAATAAGAACGTTCATCTTCGGGTTCAACGTTTGTAGGACAAACAACTACCTCTGCACCAAAGGCACGCAAAGCATCAAATTTTTCTTTGCTTTGTTTATCGGTAGATGTAAACACACATTTGTAGCCTTTAATTACCGCAGCAATAGCCAAACCCATACCTGTGTTACCACTTGTGCCTTCAATAATAGTTGCACCCGGTTTTAGGCGGCCATCTTTCTCTGCATCTTCAATCATTTTTAAAGCCATACGGTCTTTAATAGAGTTGCCGGGGTTAAACGTTTCTACTTTAGCAAGTACCAAGGCAGGAATGTTTTTTGTAATGTTATTAATTTTAACCATCGGCGTGTTACCAATAGTTTCTAATATGTTTTTGCAATATTTCATTTTCAGATTTGAGATTATAAATTGTGTGCTAAAATACTACATTTTTTTGTGCTTAGAAAAATGTAGTAATTTAGCAAAAAATCAGAATCATGACAGACGCCCAAAAAGAAATCGTTTCAAGAATTGAAAAAAAATATAAAGCTATTGATCAAAACCCAGATACTCATTTAGAAGGATTAGTTCATGCAAAAACAATGAATTATTGGGATTATATTATGCCAGATGCTCTGTTATCATTACAAATACAAAGAACTACAGAGCCTGATGAAATGGTTTTTGTGATGTATCATCAAGTAAACGAGTTGTTATTTAAAATGATTTTATGGGAAATTAATCAAGTAAGCGATAGCGCAAGTGTATCTGCTCCGTTCTTTACCGAAAAATTAAGGCGCATCAGTCGTTATTTTGATATGCTATCTTCTTCTTTCGATATTATGGGTGATGGTATGGATAAAGAACAATACATGAAATTTAGAAATACATTAACTCCTGCTAGTGGTTTTCAAAGTGCACAATATCGTACTATCGAATTTTCTTCAACAGAATT
Source organism: Bacteroidia bacterium (assembly GCA_039935895.1). Taxonomy (GTDB): domain Bacteria; phylum Bacteroidota; class Bacteroidia; order B-17B0; family Aurantibacillaceae; genus PALSA-968. The sequence goes on from JBDTJJ010000059.1 coordinate 3,232, forward strand.
AATAAATTTAATTGATTATCGTTTTAGAGCAACTATTGATAGAAACACACCATACAGTCATGCCTACGATCATTTATATTGGCAAGCAGCAGGTAAAGATCATGCTACCGGAAAAAGAAA
>JBDTJJ010000060.1:0-7474 GCA_039935895.1 Bacteroidia bacterium
CTAAATTCCGCTCTTAACAAACACTTGTTTAAAAAAACAAATTTAATAGACGAATTGCCTTTTACTTAATACTAAATTTGTTAGTGTCGCAAATAACATTTATTTTTAGCGTAGTTTAAATAATTCTATATGAGTAAAAAAATTACTATTAACAAGTTATTAACCGTTTTTATGCTAGTAATAGCGCTTACGGCAGGTGCTCAAAACACTACTAAAATTAAGCACAAACCTTCTATTATGTTGGGCGTTGGCGCTTTAAAATACACAGGCTATATCGGTAGTCATACTAATGTTAACCCACTATTAGACTCGCGTTTGTGTTATTTTTTAGCGGTAGAGCAGCGTTTTGGCAAAATATTAGGCGTAGAAGTTGGCGGTACTTACGGTAAATTAGCGGGTACAGACAACCAAATTAGCCCTACTACTATGTTTGTTTCAAATATGGAATCTACTACTATACAAGGTCAGGCTATGTTAACGCTTAATTTTGATGGCGTTATGAAAGCCGACCCAATGGTATCTCCATTTTTTAAAGTGGGTGTTGGTTATATGATGTTTACTACTAAAAGTGATTTGCTTGATGCACACGGAAGTCCTTATATGTATAGTTCGGATGGCTCTATTACCAGTACCTATTCAGTGGTTATTGGTGGAGTTTCTACCGCTACAACAACAACAACCAAAAGAGATTATAAATACGAAACTCAGATTAAAACCAACGGACAAACTGGTAGTTTAGTTATTCCCGCCATGTTAGGCTTAAATTTTAATTTTGGTAAACACATGAGTAGTATGATTGGCTTAGGATATACTTATTGCTTATCTAACTGGATTGATGGCTCAGGTAAAGGAACCGCAGCATTTGTAAACGCACAGATTGGGTTACGTTATAAATTTGGTAAAAAAGCAGAAAGTGCAGATGCACAATATAAAGATGTTGATTTTGCATCGGTAGATCATTTAGATGCCGATAAAGATGGTGTACCTGATGATCAAGATATGTGCCACGGAACTCCAAAAGGTGTAAAAGTTGATGCTAAAGGTTGTCCGCTTGATGGCGATGGCGATGGCGTACCAGATTATTTAGATAAAGAACCAACCACCGCAAAAGGTAATAAAGTAGATGGTTTTGGTGTAACGGTTGATGAAGCTGCTTTGGCTCAACATCAAAAAGAGTGGGAAACTGAAGCTCCAGAACGTAGTAAACAATTTAACGTATTACCAAGCGCTGCCTATCTTAAAAAAGTAGAGGCTGATGCAAAGGCAAATAAAGCTAAAACAGCTTCCGCAACCAGCAAAATACCGGCAGAATTGCGCAGTGCAGATATAAATAACGACGGATTTATTTCGGCAGATGAAATAACTAAAACAATTGACTCTTTCTTTGATGGAGCAGGCGATTTTACAGTCGAAAAAATTAACAAACTAATTGACTTCTTCTTCGAACAATAAAAAAATTAAAACCACAGAAAAACATAAAACCTAAGTATGAAATATATTATCGTTTTTATTCACGCATTAGCTATAGCAATTTATCAACTGTTTTTTGGAAATCCAGTAGCGGTTAGCGCCAAAATACCTGATAACGTTGCTGCCGGCAAAGATTTTGTGGTAGAAGTAACGATAAATAAAGCCCAAGTTGCTGGTTTTGCAAAACTGCAATTAGAAATTCCGCCTGCATTTGTGGCAACCGAAGTAGATAGCAAAGGTGGCAGTTTTTCGGCATCGGGTACGGTAGTAAAAATTATTTGGACATCTGTTCCTGCTGATGCAGATTTAGTAGTAAAAATCAATATTTCGGTTCCGGCATCTGCCACAGGCGATAAAAGTTTGCAAGGTAAATTTTCTTACATAGAAAATAATGCAAAACAACAAGCCGAGTTTGGTCCGGTTGTTATTAAATTAGGTGGAGAAACTGCCGTTGCTGCAACTGATGTTAATGCACCTGCGGCAGAGTCAACATCTACAACAACTACCGATGCACAAGCATTTTCTAAACCAAACGAACCAGATGCAACTATTACAGCCAGTCGTAAAATAACCGCTTTAAGCGCTGCCGATAATTATGAAGTAGCTATTCTTCTTAAAAAAGGAAATATTAAAGGTTTTGCAAAACTGACTGAAAAAATACCTACCGGATACAAGGTAGAATCTATTAATAATGCAGGCGCCACTTTTGAATTTGCAGCAGGCCAAGCAAAATATATTTGGACTTCTATTCCTGCGGACGACGGACTTACTCTATCCTATAAATTAGTACCAGATGGTTCGGTTCAAAAACCTTCTTTTATAGAAGGAAGTGAGTTTTCTTATATTGAAAATGATCAAACTAAAAAAATAACTTTGGATAGGCAAGAAATTATTGATGTAAATGCAGTATCTCAACCAATTGTAGCTACCGAAACCGCTAGAGAACCAGCAGCGGCTCCGGCTGATGTAACCAACACAACCACACAGGCATCTACCGAAAAAGCGGCTGAACCGATTGCAACAACACAATCTACTCAAACTGAAAAAGCGGCTGAACCTGCCACTACAACGCAAGCATCTGCTCCAAAAAACGGCAACATACATTACGCAGTACAAATTGGTGCTTTTAGAAATGGTGTAAACGCTGGTTCTTTAAAAGCTAAATTTAACCTTAGCGAAAACGTAAAAACCGAAATGAACGATGGCTTTACCAAATGCATTTTTGGTAAATACAACGAGTATAAAGTTGCTCGCGATAACCGTGAAACAGCTAAAAACAAAGGTGCAGAAGGTGCTTTTGTAACTGCCTATAATTCAGGCGCACGCATTACCGTGCAAGAAGCTCTAATGGTTAGTAACCAAAAATGGTATAAATAAAAATTAACATTATTGTACCATTTTAGTACATTTGGAAAATAGCACTCAAATAACTAATGCGCATAAAAACCAGTTGCCTTTTTATACTACTTACATTTTTCGCTCTTGGTGGCGTTGCTCAGACAGATACGCTTAAAAAAGAAGGTGCAGCTGCTGTAAAAAAAGAAAAAAAGAAAAAAGAATCTTCGGCTGATGGAGATACGTTAACTAACCCTCCTCGTTTAGGTGATATTTTTAAACCTACCATTGGGCTTGGCGCCGGCATGCTTTCTTATTTTGGAAATATTTATTCAAAAGGGCATCAATTCCAATCAATTACACAATCTCGTTTGGCTTACGAATTAAATTTATCGCAACCACTTACCAACTATTTGTACCTTAATTTTTATGTCATGTTTGGTCAGTTAGGTGCTAACGAGCGCTCGGCTGTTCCGTCAGATAACAAAAACTTTCAATCGCAAATACGTTTAGGTGGCTTGCAACTAATGTATGATTTTTCTAATTTCATTAAAAAACAAAATCATATTCGTCCGTATATATTAACCGGTTTTGAAGGATTTGAATTTCTTTCTAAAACAGATTTGTATGATAAGCACGGCAATAAATATTATTATTGGAACGATGGCTCGATAAAAAACATGGCACAAGGTTCTGTCGGCTCGCAAAGCGCAACAACTTTGGTTAGAGATTATTCGTACGATTCTGACATTCGCCAAATGAACCAAAACGGCTACGGTAAATACAGAGAAAACTCGTGGTCTATACCCGTTGGTGCAGGTTTTACAATGAACGCCGGTGAGCATATTAAATTTAGAATGGGCGCAACCATGCACTTTGCCTTTACCAACCATATTGATGGGGTTGGAAGTGTAAAAAATGATAAATTTTTAGCCTTTACAGCATCTGTACATTACGATCTATTTACAAGAAAAAAAGATAAAGCAGATACCTTGTCTAGCGATCATTACGATGGGGTTGATTTCTTAGCCTTATATAATGCCGATGAAGATGGCGATGGCGTAAAAGATTTTGATGATATGTGCCATGGAACGCCTGCGGGTGCTAAGGTTGATGCAAAGGGTTGTCCTATTGATGATGACAAAGATTTAGTAGGCGATTACAAAGATGAAGAACTGCCAACACCAGCGGGTATGGTTGCTAACGAAAAAGGAGTTGGTATGACAGATGCAGATTTCCAAACATGGTATGATAATTACTACGATTCTACAGGAATAAATGCCGTAACAGTTATGGTTATAGATTCTAACAAGTTAAAAAATAAAGATCAAAATAAAACAAAAGCAAGTAAAGAATTTACCGTTGAATTAGTGCGTTACCATGGTGGAATTCCATCAGATGAGATGGCTTATTTATTAAGCATTGGCGATGTTAGATCGTTTACAGTTGGTGATACTACCGTGGTTTACACAGCAGGTTCGTTTGAAGATGTGCGTAACGCGGTTGCCCGTAGAGACGAATTTAGAGCTGAAGGATTAAAATCTGCAAGAGTAGGATTCTTTAAAGGAGATAATTATTTTCCGATGACAGATGATGAATTAACAACAGAAATTGCTTCAGCAGATAAGAAAGCTACAACCACCAATAATAACGTTACTTCAACTGATACAAATAGCAATTCTAATAATACTTCAAATAATAATTCATCTACCAATCCAAAAGATAACACCGTTATTACCAATACAGATAACAATATGGGTACCACCAAACAAGTTGTTTACCGCGTGCAATTAGGTGCTTACAAAAACAAATTATCGCCAACCGTGTTTAAACAAGCGGGTAAAATTTTAGAATTAAAAACAGAAGACGGCTACTATAAATATGCATCTGGTTCGTTTACAACTATGTCAGACGCTGCTGCACACAAAGCAGAGCTTGTATATGAAGGTTATGGAGATGCGTTTATTACAGCCTACAAAAATGGTAAACGGGTGTCTTTAAGTTCGGTGGGTGCTACTTACGAAAACAAAAATTATAAAGAAAACTTAAACGAAAATCTAAATACAGGCAGCTCAATTGATAAATCTTTAGTGAGCTTTAAAGTGCAATTGGCGCTTAAAAAACCAGATGATACTTCTATGGATGAACAAGTAAAAGACTTGAAAGATTTGGTTAAACAGCCTACTGTTACAGGATTAGTAAGATATGTGGCTGGCGATTTTAAAAACAACGTAAATGAAGCTACTAAATACAAAAACACGCTGCTTGAAAAAGGCTTTACGGGCGCATTTGTAATTGCCACCTTTAAAGGCGAAGTTATTTCTATGCAAGAAGCCCTAGAATTGCTGAAATAATTAATAAAACGGTTAATATCTTTGCTTGTTTCCTCATTTTGTAAATCTTATCTTTGTATGCGCTAAAATCCGCGTTATCTAAATGATTATTTTATATTTTTTTCTTGCTCATTGGTTTATATCTCTGTTTTGTCAAACATTTTTTTTGCATCGCTATTCATCGCATAAAATGTTTACCATGCACCCTTTTTGGGAAAAGTTTTTTTATCTGTTAACGTTTATCTCGCAAGGTTCATCATTTTTAAACCCAAGAGGCTACGCTATTTTACACCGTATGCACCATGCTTATAGCGATACCGAAAAAGATCCACACTCCCCACATTTTTTTAAAGATGTTTGGCACATGACCATGCATACAAAAGATATTTATAATAGTTATGTTACTCGCCAAGCTGAACCAGAAAAAGCTTTTAGAGGTAATTACCCAGAATGGCCCCTTATTGATAGAATAGGCGATATGTGGGTTACCCGTATTTTCTTTGGTGTTTTATATACCTTGTTTTATATAAAATTTGCAACCATGTGGTGGATGTTTTTATTGTTACCAATACATTTTTTTATGGGGCCAATACACGGCGCTATTGTAAACTGGTGCGGACATAAATATGGTTACAGCAATTACGATAACGATGACCATAGTAAAAACACCTTGCCAATAGACATTTTCTTAATGGGAGAATTGATGCAAAACAATCACCACAAAAAACCTAACAGTATAAACTTCGCACAAAAAAAGTTTGAAATAGATCCTAGCTATCAAATTATAAAAGTGCTTACTTTTTTACGTATCATTAAATTACGTAAAGAACCTTAGATTTAAACCTTTTATTGAAATTAAATTGTTTGATTTCCTTCAGTTGGTTTAATCTCTAAAACTGACATCTTTTTTTTGCGCAGTTTACTTACAAAATATTTAAAGTCGGTGCCAATAGGCTTTTTAAAGGTTATTCTTTTTAAAATTACGGCAAGTACCAGCCCAAATAAAACATACGATACAAATAAAATAAAGCCCGGCTGCAAAGATGTCTGGTTGGTAGCAATGCTTGAAAGTGAATTAGTGTGCATGTTTAAACTTTCCATTTGATTATCAAAAATACCTTTAAAGCCAACGTAAGCCATAAATATAGCAACCACCATTACATCAGCCATAGACCATTTACCTGATTTAAAAGCAAAGAATTTTATAAAACCGCTTGCTCTCCATTTTTCGTTACCAAGCAAATAAATTTTAGCGCAAATAAGTTTTGTTATTGGAAACATAATACTAAACACTAAAATTAATACACCTACAAAAATAGAATCGTATTTGCCGGTTGATATTAAAATATGCACAACATCTAAAATACTTTTACTTTGATAAAATATAACCTGGTTATCAAATATGACGTGTTTACCAATTATGGAGAAATTAAGTTCTTTAATACGTGCATCAATTTCTATCATAGGAGAGCAAAGGCCTACAAATAAAACCGCTAGTGCCAGCAAAACCGACATGATAAATAACGAAGTATAAAGATGTTTTTTATGCCAAAATATTACCCATAAAATTAAAAACAAAACTAAGCAGGCAACTAATTCAAAGGCATATTTATATGTATTTTCTTGCAGTAGGTATATTTTTGCAGGTACCGTATCATTAAAAGATTTTAAATCGGCTACATTATATTTTTTAAGAATTATATCAAAGCTTTGTTTATCATGTAAATTATCATGTGTTTTTGCGCTTAAATCTTTTAATTTATCCTGAGCTAAAAAACGTAATCTTTCTTTACTCTGTGGCTTTTCTATTTGTTTAATAATAGTATTGGTAAACTCTGGCACGCGTGCTCGTATTTTATCTACGTTTACAAATGTATTTACGGCAAACTTTTTTAATTTCCCCCCTATGGTTTTTTGCTTTTCGTTAATCATAGCAAAAGCTTGTGTAACTAAAGAGTTTAGCACGCCGTTTAATTCAACTTTTAATGAATCTCTTTGCGGATCGCTTAAATTAAAATCCTCTATTTGAGAGTTTACAATATCTACTATATTATCGCGCCAAGTATCCATAGATAATAAGCCATATCTAATATTGTTTATTTCGCTATAATCCTTTTTTATTGCAGCACGTTGAGCCGAAAGTTTATACACATTGCTACCGCACCAAATAGCAAAACCTAAAATAGGAATAAGAAATAATACAAGTAAAAAATTATATAATTTTTTATGTTCCATACATGTTTTATTTAAGTTAATGTTTAATTGGTTTTTTTCCTATTGAAAAGTAAGCAAGTTTAATTACAAAAAAAGAATAATTAGTGGTATGCTGCATTATT
>JBDTJJ010000061.1:0-7091 GCA_039935895.1 Bacteroidia bacterium
TTAAGTTAATGTTTAATTGGTTTTTTTCCTATTGAAAAGTAAGCAAGTTTAATTACAAAAAAAGAATAATTAGTGGTATGCTGCATTATTTTGAAACAGAATACTCCATTAGCATAAAATTTATTTAAATATAACCGCATTTTTCTAACTTATTTGATATATTAAATAATAAAAACGTGCCAATATTTTTTAACAAAAGTGGGCTTAAAGTAGGGCAAAATGATTCTGACTTTATTATATATACTCAATTTGGGAAAAATATTCGCCAATTTATTTATTTATCTAAATATTTTTAGTTTACTATAATTGGCACATAGCTTGCTTTATAAAATTAACTATTAAAAAAATAAGTCATGAAAAAAATACTATTTATAGCGTTGCTTAGCAGTAGTTTTTTAATGGTAAACGCACAAGCAAACAATGAATTTGTAAAAAGTGAAACTTTAAATTGTAGAACCGAACAACAAAGTAATTTGACTTTGGATGAAAAAGAAAATAAATTTATAGCAGAATCAATGGAAGCTAAAAGTGACGTAACCGAAACTAAATCAGGTACTAAAAATAAAATACATTTTATTAAAAGAATTCTTTCAAACTTTCGAGGCGGCGATATTAAAGATGCGTGGAGCCTTTTAAGTTCAAATTAATATAAAATTAGGCCTATTAAGGTAGATAATTTAGGTTTTCAATTGACTTTGTATAATCTGATTTATCTGTCTTATTTTTTTGTCGCAATTTTTTGTAGAACAACAGATAAAAATAACTGCTTATTTTATTCTACACTTTTTCATATATCACATATAAAGTGGCTAATATATTCTGGCACAGTTTTAACATACTTAGTAAAAAATAAATATATGAAAATTTTAAACCCAACTATTAAATTAATTACTGCAAGTATTTGTATCGCTACATTATTTTCATCTTGTGTATCTAAAAAGAAATTTAATCAATTATCTAAAAAGTATAACGGCTTAGATTCTACCTACGCGAGTTTGAACGGAAAATACAATAGTCTTTTTGAAAAAAACTCGGAAGACAAACAAATGAGTCAGGCAGAATTACAGCAGTTATATAACCAGTTAAAAACAAAAGTTACAGATTTAGAAGCCAGCAATAAAAGAGTACAAGAATTGCAAGCAGTCATACAAAAACAAAAACAAGCACAACAAGATCTTTTGCAAAAAGTAAAAAATGCTTTAGTAGGCTTTAATTCGAATGAATTAACGGCCGAATTAAGAAGCGATGGTAAGGTATATGTTTCGCTTTCGGAAAAATTACTCTTTAAATCAGGAAGCTATCAGGTTGATCCTAAAGGTAAAGAAGCTTTAAATAAATTGGCTTATGTTTTAGTTAATCAACCAAATATTGACATCACAATTGAAGGACACACCGATAGCATTCCATTAAAAAAAGGAGACTACTTAAAAGACAATTTAGATTTAAGCGTTATGCGTGCCACTTCTATTGAAAGAATACTTTCGAATGAATATGGAGTTAATGCAAAGCAATTAACAGCTTCCGGCAGAGGAGACAACTTTCCGGTAGCAACTAACTCAACAGAAAGCGGCAGAGCTACTAATCGTAGAACAGAAATAATTTTAGCTCCAAAAATCTCTGACTTAGTAAAAATAATATCAGGTAATTAATTTAAAATATTAAAAGGACTTACCATGAATGCACAGGACAGTAAATACATCCACCCTGAAGATTCTAATAACGTAATTTATTGGCGGAATAAGCTGGGCATAAGCACAAGGGAGTTGTATGATGCTATTTTATATACAGGAAGTACCGACATAAATGATATAAAAAATTATCTCAAAAAAGAAGCGGATTATTACTCTCCCATGTTTGGACTGTGGCAATCTATCAAAAAAAAAATAGTTTTTTTAAACTGAAATTAGAAATAATTAAATTAAAGAAAAAGCGATGTAAAATACTTGCATCGCTTTTTTGCGTTTATATAGTTAAAGGCCTATGCCACAGATATGGAAGCTATTAGTTGAGGTGCACAATGCTATTACAAGTATTGTGTATTGTTAGCTTTCTAAACCTTCGTAAAATTGCCTTGCCCATTGGCGATATTTTCCAATAGGCCCATCTCCTTTGGCAAGTGCAGGGTTGTCCATATAAACTTTGTTTTGCCATATATCAAAATCCTGACTAACATCATATACGTATCCTTTAAAAGCGTTCTTTAAAATAATTTTATTTAATGCTTTTTTTGGAAAGAATTTTAAGAAGAAATTTATCTTACCGGCATCTTCTATTTTTTTAACCGACATGCCAATCTTTAAATTTATTTTTCCATCCTCAACCGGACAAGGAAAAACATACTGGCGCGTTAACAACCCAAATTTTGGAATTAATACTTCTACAAACGAATAACCTAAACCATGCACATGAATATCAATATGCGCACGCATATTTTTTTCTTTACCAATTAAACCTTCTCTGCTAAAAGCATATTTTGCATTCAAATAAGGCCCATCTGCTTTAAGTTCGCTTAACTCTTCTACATCAACATATTTATGTACCACGCCAAAATGCCCAATATCAACACTGTTTTCGGTGGTTTCTTGCGGATGGCTGTTTAATAAATAATCTGCACTTAAAATTTCACTCCAATTTTCGTTATCCGTATCTGGCACTTCCCATGTTGGTTGTTCGTCGGTAACATGGTTCCAAATAATGATAAAACCATTCTTCTCTCTGATAGTGTATGTTTTTAAAACAGCTTTTGCAGGTGGCTTGGTATCATAACCAGTTTTGGTACAAGTGCCTTCTGTATCGAAACAAAAATAGTGAAACGGACAACGAATAGTTTCTCCTTGCACATCGCCACCATGTCCGAAATGCGCGCCCATGTGCGGACAGTAAGCGCTAACCACAGCAGCTTTTCCACTTTCTGTTCGAAAGGCAATTACCTCTTGTCCGGCAAATTTTTTAGTGATTAGTTGTTTTTTATTCAACTCATCTGCACGAAGTAAAACATACCAGCCAGTTGGAAACGGAAATAATTTTTTTGGTGTTGGATACGAAATCATGCTTTAATTTAAGGCTGCAAATTATGTAATATTTTTAATACTTGATGCGCATTTGCGTTAGGGATTGTAACGGAAATACTTTTTTGTACTCAAAAAAGATTGAAGTGAAAAGCCCGACGGCGCAGAGATTTCTCGAATTGTTCAAAATGATAAATGCGCCGGAACGCCCAATTACTTTGGCTCTAAATACACATGCCCTTCGCGCCAAGCATTAACGGCTATTGTCCAAGGATCGCGGTAATTTGAGTTACGAATTAGTTTAAAATTATTTTCGGAAAACGGGTTATTTATTTTTTCGAAACGAAAGGTTGCCGAGTTTGGCGCACCATCAGTTCCATACGTCCAAGTTTCCATTTGTTGTGTTTTATAGGTTTTATTGGGCGGGCCAAAAACAATGTATATCATACCCATATCGGTTTTCCAACCTTCTATGTGCGATGTAAAAAAAGTGTTGGCATCTTGCACGCGGTTGTAATAACGTTTAATTAATTCTTTAGCGCGGTCTTCTCCGCCACCCAGTGTTAGCCAAAAATTTTCTATAGCAGCTTGCTTATCATTTGCGGTTATTATTTTTTGATACTCATCTCTACTCATAATAAAACGAGTGGCAGCAATCATTTGCGTGTGAGATAAAACTTTAGGGAAATATTGTTCGACCCCCATAACAGTACAACCGCTTACGTTTGCAGATGAATCTAAGCGAATAAAATAAACGCCTTGCTTATTAATTTGCAGTTGAATGTTATGCCCATCGAAACTGCTGATGTAAAAAGTAGAATCGGGAATAGAAGGGTAGGGTAGAGGGCTTCTATCGCTAAATGGCGGCGGAGGCAAAGAATAATCATTTGCAAAAAAATCTATGCGCGCTTTGTTATACGTTACACGAGCGTTGTAAACATTAATAGTTTGTCCTTTTTCAATTTTGTTAGAGAAAAAAACTTGTCCGGCGTTGCCCAACAGAATATAACTCTGCTGCGCGTAAGCATCTTGCTTGTCGCATTTTATAAAATGGGTTTGGTGATTTTTTCCATTAGCATCTGCAATATAAATTTCTAAAAAAGATTGTTGCATAACGTTAATTCTTACCGGAATATAACCTGCAATAATTTTTGTTTGTGGATTGCCTTGCACTTTATCATATATATATACGGTAGAAGAATCAAAAAAGACTTTAGCATCGGCATAAGGCAAAAATTTATAGAAAACTTTTATGCGTGCTGTAAAATTATTTGAAGAATCTTTTTTGTAAACAAGCTGACTGCTATTTATGCTGTAATATAATTGCGAATTTATACTATCTACATGATAGAGAAACATATCTACATCTAAGTTATTAGCTTCTTTGCTGTAAGTTTTATTTTGCTCTCTTTCTTTATTGTTATTGCGCTTTTGTTTCCGACTTTGTGCGTGAGATTTAGTTGGATTACTAAAAAGCAAAATAAAAAGACAAGCTGTTGAAATAATATAAAATCTGCTATTCATTACTTATTAATGCTTGTTGGTTTTCATCATCTAATAAATGTTGCGGCAATGCTTTGGTGGCCTTTGCACCTAGCTTTTCTATTTTTTGCGCACGCGAAATTAAATTGCCATTACCTTCTTTTAATTTGTTGAAAGCTGCATTGTAGGCTTCTTGTGTGCGATCTATATTTTTACCAATGCTTGATAAATCTTCTACAAAGGCTACAAATTTATCGTAGAGAGCTCCGCTTTGTTTAGCAATTTCTAAGGCATTTTTGGTTTGAAGTTCTTGTTTCCAAATGGCAGAAATAGTACGAAGGGTTGCTAATAAAGTAGAAGGAGAAACAACTACAATTTTTCTGTCCCAGGCAAAAGAAAATAATTCTTGATCGGCCTGAACAGCAATACCAAAAGAAGATTCAATAGGAATAAACAGCAATACAAAGTCTGGTGTGTTTAATGTTTCAGCACTTGCGTATAATTTATCACTTAAACTTTTTATGTGTGTTTTAATAGAAATAATATGTTCTTTTAAAAACTGCGCGCGTGGCTCATCTTCATCAGCAGCTAAATAATTTTGATATGCCACTAACGAAACTTTCGAATCGACAATGATGTGTTTTTTTTCGGGCAAATAAATTATCGCATCGGGTTTTATGGTTTCTCCGTTTACATTTTTTAAAACGACTTGCGTATCGTACTCGCCGCGCTCTTTACTTAAACCGCTGCGTTCTAATATTTTTTCTAAAATTACTTCGCCCCAATTACCTTGTGTTTTATTATCGCCCTTTAATGCTTTGGTTAAATTGTTGGCATCATCGCTAACTTGTTTGTTTAATTCTACCAACTGTTTTATTTCGGTCTTTAATGTAATACGTTCAGCAGATTCTGCTTTATAAGTTTTATCAACTTTATCTTCAAATTCTTTTATGCGCTCTTTTAAAGGATTAAGAATGACATCTAAATTTGTTTTATTTTGATCGGTAAACTTTTTAGATTTTTCATCCAGAATTTTATTGGCAATATTTTCAAACTCAGTCGTTAATTTTTTTTGGATTTCTTCTAGCTCTGCTTTTTGTGTTTTTAATTTTTCATCCTGATTTTTAAAAGCCTCTTCAGCCTTTGCTAATCGAGAGTTTGCAGCGCTTAGATTATTTCGTTCAACATTTAATTCATTTAAAACAAATTCTTTTTCTTTTAAGATTTCTGTTTTTTTATTCTCGAATTCTTTGCGCAGATTTTCTTTTTCATTGACAGCATGTTCTACATCTTTTCTTAAAAGAAGTTTATCTGTTTCTAACGTATTTATTTTTTTATCTAAATCGGAAGTATCTAAAATAGCAGTTGGATTTTTTTGTTTACTCATTAAAAAGCCAATTAAAAACCCGACAATAATTCCTATAAGTAATAATACAATTTCCATAATTTAAAATTACAATTTATAATGAAGTGAAAATATGGTTTTCGTTAATTTTTCTTATCAGAAAACATCGCATCTATAAGCGGCGAGAGATCTTTATATAAATCCAATTGCGTTTCGGGTGTTTCTCCGCCTTCACTTTTTACATAAATAATTTTTCCCTCTTTATTTAATAACAACGTAAAAGGATAGCCGCTTCCCAAATTATATTTATTGATGAAGTTTTCTGCATCGCTTACAATTTCTGCATTAAAAACATGTTTAGTTAAAAACGTTTGTATTTGCTCTTTTTTATCTGGAGAAATAGCAGCGATATTAATTTTATCTCCATACTTTTTTTGTAACTCATTAAAAGAAGGAATTTCATTTATACAAGGTGCGCAATGCAAATACCAAAAATTTATAACAAAGGGTTTGCCTTTGTAATCAGCTATCTTTTTTTTGTTTCCTTTAATGGTGATGAAAGAATCATTTGGCATTTCACAACCCATAACCATCTCTTGTGCTTGCCTTATGCGTATAAAAACAGAATCTAGATTAAAATCTGCATTTCTAAATTTAATGGCTTTATCGTAACAACTTTGCTGCGCCGATAAAATAGTTCCTGTTAAAAGTAAAATTATTGAAACCAGTTTTCTCATTGCTTGATGATTAAATCAAATGAACCAATTTAGCTTTGGCTTCTTCTGTAAACTCAAGTTGGTTGCGTAATACCCATTGCACCATTTTTTCGGTAAAAATTTGTTTTTGGTTTTCGGCTAAACGATCTGTTTCTAATGCGACTGTTTTTTTATTTTTCAATTTTAAATAAAAAATATCGTAACGATATTCAACAATATCTATTTGCGAAGCAAAAATTTTCTGTTCACCTTCTAAAGAAATTAAAATATAGTTTGCAAACAGGCTTAGGTAATAAACTTTCTGAACTATTTTTAAAATAAAAACTAAAATATCTGAAAGGATAATTATAAATAATAAGGCCGCTAAAAAAATTAATACCGATGAAGATACCCAAAGCACAACACCTGCAATGGCAAAGGCTCCCAACCTGATTACTTTATGCGAGATGACATTTAGCGGTAAATAAAAAAAACGATCGAATGGTAAATTCATTTTGGCTAGTTTATTAGAAAACTCTGCTACCGAAAAAAACAAATACA
>JBDTJJ010000062.1:0-2933 GCA_039935895.1 Bacteroidia bacterium
ACACGCACGTATCTGGCTATTTAGAATTGCGACAAGCTATTTGCGATAAATTTTTACGCGATAACGATTTGCATTTTACACCCGACGAAATTGTGGTTAGCACCGGCGCTAAACAAAGTATTGCAAATGCAGTGTTGTGTATGCTTAACCCGGGCGATGAAGTTATTGTGCCTGCTCCTTATTGGGTAACCTATACCGAAATTTTAAAACTGGCTGATGCAAAACCGGTTATTGTAAACACATCTATTGAAAACGAATTTAAAATTACACCAGAGCAATTAAAAAAAGCCATTACGCCTAAAACACGGATGATGATTTTTTCTTCGCCCTGTAACCCAACGGGTTCTGTCTATAGTGAAAAAGAATTAACTGCTTTAGCAGATGTAATTAAACAATACAAAGATTTATACGTTATAAGCGATGAAATTTATGAGCATATAAATTTTGTAGGTAAGCACGCAAGTATTGCACACGTTGACGGAATGAAAGAACGCACCGTTGTTATTAATGGTGTTTCTAAAGGTTTTGCTATGACGGGTTGGAGAGGCGGAATTTTAGCTGCGCCTAAATGGGTTGCTCAAGCTTGCGATAAAATGCAAGGTCAGTTTACCTCTGCCACTTGCAGTATTACACAAAAAGCCATGCATGCTGCTATGTTAATGCCATCAGAAACTACAAACCCAATGCGCGATGCATTTAAGCGTCGCAGAGATTTAGTGGTGAAACAATTAAGTGCTATTACTGGTTTTAAATGTAATAACCCCGATGGTGCGTTCTATGTTTTTCCGGAAGTGAGTTACTTTTTTGGAAAGAAGCATAACGATAAAACAATAACCAACGCGACTGATTTTTGCTTATTCCTTTTAGAAGAAGCTGCCGTATCTATGGTGCCTGGTGCGGCTTTTGGCGATGATAATTATTTGCGCATTAGTTATGCAACCTCTGAAGATAAATTAACGGAAGCAATTGATCGTATTAAAAAAGCAGTAGAAAAACTTAAGTAAGAATGAAAAAATTTTCTGTCAAAAAAGAACACATCCGAGAAATTTTTAAATCGTTTGCTAATCTTAATGTGCTTGTTATTGGTGATGTAATGGTTGATTCCTATTTATGGGGAAACGTATCTCGCATATCGCCCGAAGCTCCTGTACCTATTGTTACGGTTAAGAAAAAAGAACGCCGTTTAGGTGGTGCAGCTAACGTGGCACTTAATTTACAAGCTCTTGGTGCAACGCCAATTTTGTGTAGCGTTATTGGAGTTGATTATGAAGGACAAGCTTTTTTAGATTTGTTGAAGCAACAAAAATTGAGTCAGAAAGGTATTTTAAAATCGAGAGAAAGAGTTACAACCGTTAAAACGCGCGTTATTGGAAACAACCATCAAATTGTGCGTGTTGATGAAGAGTGGGAAGAAGATATTATTGCTTCTGAAATGGATCAATTACAACAATTGATTTCATTTATTTTGCAACACGATAAAATTGATGTGATAATTTTTGAAGATTATAACAAAGGATTAATCACCAATAAAATCATTCAGAAAACGGTTGAGTTAGCTAAGAAACGTGGTATTCCGGTGGCAGTTGACCCAAAAAAGAAAAACTTTTTAAACTACAAAGGGGTTACTCTTTTTAAACCCAATTTAAAAGAATTGAAAGAAGGTTTGAAAGTAGATTTCAATGTAGATAACACCAATGAAATGCAAAGAATATTAAGCAGTTTTAGGCACAAGCAAAAAATTGCTACCATATTACTTACACTTTCAGAAAAAGGAATTTGCACCAACTCACGCACGGTTAAAGAAATTTTACCTGCACATTATAGAAACATTGCCGATGTATCGGGCGCAGGAGATACCGTAATAAGTGTGGCCGCTTTATGTTTAGCCTTAGAAACAAACCCAATATTAACGGCAGCCTTAGCTAATTTAGCCGGTGGTTTAGTCTGTGAAAAAGTTGGCGTAGTACCTTTAAATAAAGAGCAACTTTTAAAAGAAGCTTTAAATTTAGATTTCGCTAAATAGATTTTAATTTATTGGCACATAAAAAAGCCGCTCTTTTCAAAGCGGCTTCTTATTTTGCATTTTATTTATTTTACCCTTACTTCTTTTTATCGTCGTCTTTAACTTCTTCAAAGCTAACGTCTTCCACGTGGTCATCTTTAGCGCCTTCAGTATTTGGTTGTTGTCCATCAGCTCCAGGCTGACCTCCACCTTGTTGAGCATTCATTGCAGCATATAACTCTTGAGATGCAGCTTCCCATGCTTTGTTTAATTCAGCTAAAGAACTATCAATTTTAGCTAAATCTTTTGCAGCATAAGCTTCTTTTAAATCTTTTAAAGAAGATTCGATAGGCGCTTTTTTCTCTGCCGGAATTTTATCTCCATAATCTTTCAATTGTTTTTCAGATTGAAAAATTTGTCCGTCGGCCGCATTTATTTTATCAGCTTCTTCTTTCGCTTTTTTATCTGAATCGGCATTTGCTTCTGCTTCACGTTTCATTTTTTCAATTTCATCTTTGCTTAAACCAGATGAAGCTTCGATACGAATATTTTGAACTTTACCGGTAGCTTTATCTTTTGCCGATACGCTTAATATACCGTTAGCATCAATATCAAACATAACTTCAATTTGAGGCACACCACGTTGCGCAGGCATAATGCCATCTAAGTTAAATTGACCGATAGTACGGTTATCTTTTGCCATTGGGCGCTCGCCTTGCAATACGTGTAATTGTACGCTTGGTTGGTTATCGCTGGCAGTAGAAAACGTTTCTGTTTTTTTACTTGGAATAGTTGTATTCGATTCGATTAATTTAGTGAATACTCCACCAAACGTTTCGATACCTAAAGAAAGTGGCGTTACATCTAATAACAACACATCTTTTACATCTCCTGTTAAAACACCACCTTGAATAGCAGCACCAATTGCCAC
>JBDTJJ010000063.1:0-4493 GCA_039935895.1 Bacteroidia bacterium
TAACAACCGCGAATGGTTCGAAAAAAACAAACCACTTTATTTAGAAGTAAAGCAAGCGCACGAAGAAGTGGTGCAACAGGTAATTAATAACATTGCCAAATTCGATCCTAAAATTGCAGGCTTAGAGGCTGCAAAAACTACATTTAGAATTTATAAAGATGTCCGTTTTTCTAAAGATAAAACACCTTACAAATCTAACATGGGTGCCAGTATGAACCCGGGTGGCAAAAAAAGCGATATACCCGGTTATTATTTACATGTAGAACCCGGCAATTCTTTTTTAGCAGGTGGTTGCTTTATGCCAATGCCCGATAAATTGGCTGCAATCCGACAAGAAATTGATTACAACTATGCCGATTTTAAAAAGATACTTGCCCATAAAGAATTTAAAAAATACTTTGCCGGTATTAGCGATGAAGGTAAATTAGTTAACCCTCCAAAAGGCTACGATAAAGAAAACCCAGCTGTCGAAATATTAAAAAACAAAAGCTTTATACTTGTACACAACATAGAAGATAAAATGCTTTTAAGTAAAGATTATCCAAAACATGTTGCTACTATTTTTAAAGCCATGCACCCCTTTGTTTTGTTTTTACGCGAAGCGATGAAGTAAGATAAAAAAACCTTACTTAATACAACCCAACTCTTTACCAATTTTAGCAAAGGCGGCAATGGCTTTATCTAAATGCGCTTTTGTATGCGCTGCCGATATTTGCACACGTATGCGTGCTTGTCCTTTTGCTACAACAGGGTAAAAGAAGCCAGTAACATAAATGCCTTCGGCTAATAATTTTTCGGCAAAGGTTTGCGCCAGTTTAGCATCGTATAACATAATAGGCACAATGGCGCTATCTCCGTTTTTAAATTCTAAACCAACTTCTTTAATGCCTTTTTTAAAGTAATTAATATTGCTTTCTAATGTATCTCTTAAAGTAGTTGTTTCACTCAGCATATCAAACACAGCAATAGATGCACCAACAATATGCGGCGCTAATGAGTTTGAAAATAAATACGGACGAGAGCGCTGGCGCAACAATTCTATCACTTCTTTTTTACCAGTTGTAAAGCCACCCATAGCACCGCCAAGGGCTTTGCCTAAAGTGCCAGTAATAATATCAACTCTATCTAAAACGTTTCTTAATTCAACTGTACCGCGGCCTGTTTTGCCAATAAAGCCGGTAGCATGACTTTCATCTACCATTACCATAGCATCGTATTTAGCGGCTAAATCACAAATTTTATCAAGCGGCGCAACAAAACCATCCATACTAAATACACCATCGGTAACAATTAAACGAAAGCGTTGATCTTTTGCTTTTATCAACTGTACTTCCAAATCTGCCATATCGCAGTTTTTGTAACGGTAACGTTGCGCTTTACATAAACGTACACCGTCAATAATACTGGCGTGGTTTAATTCGTCTGAAATGATAGCATCTTCTTCGCCTAACAAAGGTTCAAAAACACCGCCGTTAGCATCAAAGCAAGCAGCATATAAAATAGTATCTTCTTGATGAAGAAAATCTGCAATCTTTTTTTCTAAAGTTTTGTGTATGTCTTGCGTACCGCAAATAAAACGGACTGATGACATTCCATACCCATGTGTATCTAACGTTTTATGCGCAGCTTCAATAACTTTTGGGTGAGATGATAAGCCCAAGTAGTTGTTAGCGCAAAAAATAATTACTTCTTGTCCGTTTGCCAGCTTTACAGATGCACCTTGTTCTGATGCAATAATGCGTTCGCGTTTAAATAAACCTGCTTCTTCAATGGCAGTTAGTTCTGTTTTTAGGTGTTGTAAAAATGCTTTAGACATGTTATGTTTTTTTAAATTTTAAAATCTATTTAATCTTGTTCTGTTATTGAGTTGGGCAACATTAATAAAAAAGGTAAGGCTTTATTGTAATCTAAATTAATATATTCAAAACCCAATAAGCGAATGTTGTTATAATAGGTTTGATGGTGTTGGTAATAACTTCTTTCACTTGGTACAAACCAAGCTTTATCGCCCAGTTTTTGACCTAAAAACCATTTCTCTAATAAACGCCCGCTTCGTCCGTTACCATCATTCCAAGGGTGTGTTTTTACAAACACTAAATGAATCATAGCTGCAAAAAAGAAAACTTCATGCATGGTTAAATTTTGTGCAACTAATACATTTATATCAGCATAAAACTTTTCCATTTCAGGTATTGCTTCATAAGGCGTTGCTGCCACGTATTCTATCTTACCATCTGAAGAAGAAACACACATGTTTTGCGTGCGTATTTTACCTTGCTGATGTTGTGCAACAATATGCTTACTTAATAATTTATGAGCCTCGGCAATATTTGCTTTATTTAATGTAGCGGTTTTAGCAAAGGTATATGCGCCATATAAATCATCAATTTTTTTTGTGTAATCGGGTAAAAATTCAATGCCAAATCTTTTATGCTTAACGTAACTATCTAAGTCAATATCTTCCCCTTCAATCTTGCTCGAAAACACAGAAGCTACAGATGTATAAAAGCTAAAGTT
This sequence comes from Bacteroidia bacterium, assembly GCA_039935895.1. Taxonomy (GTDB): domain Bacteria; phylum Bacteroidota; class Bacteroidia; order B-17B0; family Aurantibacillaceae; genus PALSA-968. The sequence continues at coordinate 2,518 of JBDTJJ010000063.1, forward strand.
GTCGGTAGATAGTTCAGCATCTTTCAACGCCTCAAAACTAGCTTCTAAATTTTTAGGGACTTGCTTTTTATACGCTTCAAGTAAAGATGTTGGTATTATTTGCAAGTTGAAACCCATTGTGTTTTATGTAAGAATTACTTTTCTCTATAAACCGACATATCAATAATAGAATTATTTGGGTCGCTGTTATCAGTTAGGGTTATAATGAAATTTCTTTTTTGGCTATCAAAACAATTAAATACAAAATATCCTTTATCCATTACAGGAGCAGTATATTTAATACGATAATAATTTTTTAAGTCGGTAAGTATTTTATCTCCCTCATCGCTACTTTGCGAAATAATTTCAAGCTCTATCTCTGTAATGGTATCATTTTCTAACAAATAGGTAATGTTGTATTTACTTATAGAATCTATCTTCTGTTCAAACGTGATATGATTGGCAGATTTTTCTATAGCCTGATTTAATTCGCGAGCTGAAATTTTATTTTTGTTCTGTCCTAATTCAATGCCACTTAATATACCATCCTTACTTTTTATAACGGAATCTAAAGCATAATGATATTCAGGGAAAATACGATGTGAAGCAACTTCTTTGGTTTCGGTATGATTAGTACAAGAAGTAAGAAATAGCATCATGCCCGCTCCGATGGAGCAGGCAATAGATGCATATGAAAAAGATTTTTTAAGCATCATTTATAAATGGATAACCTCTCCGTAAGCAGCCGCAGCAGCTTCCATAATGGCTTCGCTCATAGTTGGATGCGGGTGTACCGATTTAATTAATTCGTGCCCGGTTGCTTCTAATTTACGAGCTACAACAATCTCTGCAATCATTTCGGTTACGTTAGCACCAATCATGTGTGCGCCTAATATTTCGCCGTATTTAGCATCAAAAATAAGTTTCACAAATCCATCGGGTGCACCGGCAGCTTTTGCTTTACCAGATGCCGAGAAAGGAAACTTACCTACTTTAATTTCGTAACCGGCTTCTTTAGCTTTCTTTTCGGTATAACCAACCGAAGCAATTTCGGGCTGGCAATACGTGCAACCCGGTATATTGTTATAATCAATGGGTTCTGGGTGGTGACCAGCAATTTTCTCCACGCAGGTAATACCTTCTGCACTGGCAACGTGTGCCAAGGCTTGTCCGCCAACGCAATCGCCAATAGCATAATAGCCCGGTACGTTGGTAGCGTAGAATTTATCAGTCAGTATTTTACCTTTATCGGTAGCAATACCCACATCTTCTAAGCCTAAATTTTCTAAATTGGTTTGAATACCAACGGCAGAAAGAACTACTTCGGCTTCTACAATTTTCTCGCCATCGGCAGTTTTAATTTTTACTTTGCTGATATCGCCTTTGGTGTCAACACTTTCAACCGAAGCGTTCAACATAATTTCGATGCCTACTTTTTTAAGCGATTTTTCTAATTGTTTTGATACGTCTTCGTCCTCAACAGGCACAATGTTTGGCATAAATTCTACCACGGTAACTTTTGTACCCATCGTAGCATAAAAATAAGCAAACTCAATACCTATAGCACCCGAACCTACTACCAATAAGCTTTTTGGCTGTTTAGGTAAATTCATTGCCTGGCGGTAACCAATAATTTTTTTACCGTCTTGTGGTAAGTTTGGTAACTCGCGGCTGCGAGCACCAACAGCTACTATAATATTTTTTGCATCGTATATGGTAACAGCTTTATCGGCTGCGGTAACTTCTACTTTTTTGCCTGCTTTTACTTTAGCGGTGCCCATAATAACATCAATTTTGTTCTTTTTCATTAAGAACTGTATGCCTTTGCTCATGCCATCGGCCACATCGCGACTACGTTTTACAACGGCACCAAAATCGGCCTTAATGTTATCGGCACTAATGCCATAATCTTTAGCGTGGTTTAAATACTCAAATACTTGTGCGCTTTTTAAAAGGGCTTTGGTTGGTATGCAACCCCAGTTTAGGCAAATGCCGCC
>JBDTJJ010000064.1:0-2624 GCA_039935895.1 Bacteroidia bacterium
ACAATTTTATAAACTCGTGTCATCAATAGCAAACAAATTAAAAAAAAACTATAACTATGAAAAAGTCACTATTATTATTTGCAACAGCAGTATTATTAACTACTACAGGTACATTAAAAGCACAGGACGAGCGATGCTTTAAAGTAGGATCAAGCGGGATAAATTTAGGTGTGGGTGTGGGAAACACAGTATCATACAATACATATTATGGGAATGGATATTATGGAAATGGGTATGTTGGTCCTGGTGCAGCCTTTACGCCGGCTTTTACGGCAAGTTATGAGTATGGCATAGCACACGCTGGTATTGGAATTATTGGGGCAGGTATGGAATTTGGTTTTCAAGGCACGCATGCTACTTACTTAGATAAAAATCATTCAGAAAAACAAACGTGGACTACCCTTGCTTTTTCTCCAAGGGCAACCTATCACTTTGATGTGATAAACAAAAACAAGCTTGATATTTATGCCATTGTGCAGTTAAATATCTATTCAAACGGGTATAACGATACACAAACTGATTATAATCATAATTCTGTTACGGTTACAAACAGAACAAACGGTATAAATGTACGCCCGGGTGTTATGGTAGCCATTCGTTATTTTGTAACACCTAATTTTGGTTTTTTCTCTGAATTAGGTTATGATATTGCCATCATTAAAGGTGGCTTAACGTTTAAATTTGGTGGTAAACAATAAAAGTATATAATCTATTAAAGCTATATAGTCAATTAGAGTAAGTCGTACATATAACCCATTTTTAATTAGGTCGTAAAAGAAATCCTTTCAATTGAGGTTTATAGTGTTCCGTTCATATTTAGGTAGCTATTTTTTAATTATCACGCATAAATAATAATGGGCAATTAATACCCCATCATTAAAAAAATATTATACCATATACTATGATGGATATAAAGATTACCTAAACTAGCCAATTACCTAAGCAAAAACTACAAAACTTAGGAGCAATATTCTTTAATACTTGTATTTAGAATTAGCAGGAATAAATGTTGCAGCTATTGTATAGATTGTGTGAGATACACAATTATTACATCATAGCCCCGTCGCTATTTTTAAAAGACAATCAGTTATAACAACAGTAAGACTGATTTTATTTCAACACTAACTTCTCTGTTACTTTTCAAAGACTCAAAAAAATCAGCTCGATTTATTAATTAACGTGAAACAATTCACACCTAACATCAATTAAAATGAAAAATAAATTATTTATTGGAATTACCGCAGTTACTCTATTAGCATCCTCAAAAAACACATTTGCGCAAGCACCCAATTTAGGAACTGTATCTAACTTTGTCCTGTTTTCTACAAACGGTGCAGTTACAAATACAGGTATATCTCACATAACAGGTAATGTTGGGACTAACAGCGGTTCGAGCACAGGTTTTGGAAACGTAAATGGTGGCATGCACGATGGAGACGGAACAAGCGCACAATGTTCGGCAGATTTACTTACAGCTTATAATCAATTAGCGGGTACAACAGCTACTTTGTTTCCAGCAAACTTATTAGGCAACGGACAAGTTTTAACTCCAGGTGTTTATTCTGTTTCAGACGCAGCTACTATAAATTTAGTTTTAACGTTAGATGCTCAAACAAATCCAAACGCAGTTTTCATTTTAAAAATTCAGGGCTCTCTTTCTACAAATGCAAATGCCAAAATTAAATTGGTAAATGGCGCAAAAGCTTGTAATGTGTTTTGGCAGGTGGAAGGTTTAGTGAGTATGGCTGCCGGAACTACTATGCGTGGAACTGTTATTGCAAACAACGCCGCTATTAATATGAATACAGGTGATACCTTAGAAGGAAGAGCGCTTTCTACAGCTGGGGCAGTTACACTTGATGGTCTTTTTGCTTACACACCAATAGGATGTGGAAGTCCTGTGTTGAGCGGTCCAACAGCGCCCAACCTTGGTGCAGCAGCTTGTTATGCTATATTTTCGGCTAACGGTGCGGTATCTAATTCAGGAACATCTTATATAACCGGCGATGTGGGAAGCAACAGCAGTTCGCCTACGGGTTATAATTCTTTAAATGTTACAGGCACTATTCATACTATTCCTGATGGATCAACAGCACAATGTGCTACCGATTTATTAAATGCTTACACGTATGTTAATGCGTTAACTCCCGATATTGAATTGTTATATCCTGCGCAGTTTGGAAATAATTTAGTGTTGACACCACACGCTTATCTTTTAAACGCTGCCACTGTTTTTACCGACACGCTTTATTTAGATGCGCAAGGAAACGCCAATGCTGTATTTATTATTAAGATAAACGGAGCTTTATCTACAAGTACGTATTCTAAAGTTATCTTAACTAACGGAGCACAATCAAAAAATGTATTTTGGAAAGTGGAAGGTGCTGTTGGTATAAATAATTATTCTGTTTTTAGAGGGACTATTATATGCCATAACGGAGCCATGGGTGCAATTAATACAGGCGTTACTTTTGATGGTCGTGCGCTTACCACTACCGGAGCTTTAACTACTACAGCAGTGCAAGTGGTTGCTACTATGATACCTTCTGATTGCGCAACAGCGGCAATTAAATCTTATAACGAATTAAATAATGTGGTTAAAGTCTATCCTAATCCATTTACTA
>JBDTJJ010000065.1:0-5043 GCA_039935895.1 Bacteroidia bacterium
ATGAAATTGCTTATACCATCATAAATCCTATAAATAAAAAAACACGCGTTGTATTGGCAAAAGGTAAAGCACTTTTTAATGCGGATAATATAGCCTATCGTTTTAGTGGTACTTTACAAGATATTACAGAGCAAACTTTAACATTTAAAAGAGTTGAAGACGCAGAAGAACGATTGCAAATTGCAACTGATATTATCGGCATTGCCACTTGGGAATTAGATTTAAAAGAATATACATTAATACACACATCCAGACTTGCAGAAATTTTTGGACAACCAAAATCTACCCAAATAACGCATGAGGAAATGCGCAGCCAAATACACCCTGATGATTTAAAAAATGTGGTTGATGCATCATTTCAACAAGCTTTAAAAACGGGAGTTTATGAGTATGAAGCGCGCGTGCTAAAACCTACTTTTACCACCTGCTGGATAAGAGCGCAAGGCAAAGTTTTTTATGATAAAAATAAACAAGCTATTAAAATAATAGGTTCAATAAAAGAAATTACAGATGAAAAAAAACAACAGCAAGAACTTTTAGAAAGCGAACAAAAATTTAGATTATTGGCCGATTCTATGCCGCAATTTATTTGGACCAGTGATGCTGAAGGCAATCTAAATTATTTTAGTCAGTCGGTCTATAATTACTCCGGCTTAACGCCCGAGCAAATTAACAAAGAAGGATGGTTGCAAATAGTACATCCCGATGAAAAAGATGAAAATATTAGCAAGTGGTTACATAGTGTTAAAACAGGCGAAGAATTTATTTTTGAACACCGTTTTAGAAGACATGATGGCGAATACAGATGGCAATTAAGCCGTGCTATTCCTCAAAGAAATGAAGATGGCATTATCCAAAAGTGGGTGGGTACCAGCACGGATATTGAAGATCAAAAAATGTTTGCTAGTCAGCTAAAAAAGCAAGTTGATATGCGTACAAAAGAATTAAAAAAATTAAATGAAGAACTGATAAAAAGTGAAGTGCGTTATCATTTAATGGTAAATGAAATTCAGGATTACGCTATTATATTTTTAAATAAAGATGGCGTTATTGAAAACTGGAATAGAGGCGCTAAAAAAATAAAAGGTTACGACGATAATGAAATAATTGGGAAAAACTTTTCTGTCTTTTATACCGAAGAAGATAGAAACACTAATTTACCAAAAAAATTATTAGAAATTGCCCTACAAACTGGGAAAGCTACACATGAAGGTTGGCGCGTAAAAAAAGATACCAGCCTCTTTTGGGCCCATATTGTAATTACCGCCATACATGATGAAAAGAAAAATATTATAGGATTTACTAAAGTAACACACGATTTAACCGACAAAAAACAAGCAAATGATAGAATTAAATTAGATGCTGAGCAGCTTGAGTTAAAAAACAAAGAGTTAGAAAAAATGAATGCTGAGTTACAATCATTTGCGTATGTTTCTAGTCATGATTTGCAAGAACCTTTGCGTAAAATTCAAACCTTTGCTACGCGTATTTTAGAAAAAGAACACGCAAATTTATCTGATAACGGAAAAAATTATTTCCATCGCATGCAAGAGTCGGCAAACAAAATGCAAACCCTTATTGAAGATTTGCTTACCTACTCTCGCACAAACACAACCGAAAATATTTTTAAGAATACCGACCTTACCGAATTAATTAACGAGGTTAAAAATGATTTTAAAGAAGTACTGGCCGAAAACCACGCTACTATTGAAATTGGAGAAATGTGTGAAGCTGTAATTATTCCTTTTCAATTCAGGCAAATTATGCAAAATTTAATAGGTAACTCACTTAAGTTTGCAAAACCAGATGTGCCTCCACATATAATTATTAAAAGTGAAATTGTAAAAGGAGCTGATTTAAATAATGAATCATTATCTGAAGAGAAAAATTATTGTCATATTTCTATTTCAGATAATGGAATTGGTTTTGATGAACAATATAAAGATAGAATTTTTGAAGTTTTTCAGCGTTTGCATGGTAAAGCAGAATATAAAGGAACCGGAATAGGACTTGCCATTGTTAAAAAAATTATAGAAAACCATAATGGCATTATTACTGCCTCTGGTAAACTAAACGAAGGCGCAACCTTTGATATTTATATTCCTTCGTCGTAAAAGACAACTATTTAAAATTTACTGCATAAAAAAAGCCTCCTTCAAATAAATGAAAGAGGCTCTTTTGTTTTCTTATAAAACTACTTAATATCGCAGTTTCTAGTATAAGCTCCAAAGCCATCGCTACCTGCACCTTGTTGAGAATTGCATCTTGAAGTTGCACCTGCTTTGGTATCATCAAAAGTGTAATCCTGATCAACTGTAGTAACGGTAGTCCCGCCACTTGTTCTTGTTTTAGAACATTCGCAAACGTAATTCTTTTTGCACGATGCAAAGCCTATAGATAGTAATAAACCCGCAGCAATCATTAATTTTTTCATGGTTATTGTTTTTAGTTATTGTTTTTATTATTTATATACTTCTTATTTAAATTTTAATGCCAACGTTTTCCGTCATAAAATCATTAAATCCACTCATATAGCGAATTAAATTCTACACAAACAACATTTTAATGGTCATTATGGGAATTAATTAAATAAAAAAAGGGATTACATCTAACTGTACTCCCTTTTAATAATTTGATAAAAATAATTAAGACATAGAAGATCTTACTTTATTCATATCATTTCTTGCTTCATTTTTTAAATCATTTGCTTTTGAAGCAACATCATCTTTTGCATCAGCAAATCTTTCTGCACTTGATTTTACAAATTCTTTTCCAGAATCTACTAAATCACAAAGTGTATCTTGGATATCATCCATTTTATCTTTCATAGAAGAACGCAAATCGCTACCTTTTTGAGGTGCCAAAAGCATACCTATTGCTACTCCAACGGCTCCTGCCGCCATAATTCCTAAAATTGTTTTTGCATTGCTGTTCATAATTGTTAGTTTTAAATTGTTTATAGTTTATTTTATAATCTATTTTTAAAATTTAATGCCAAGCACAACATTTGTTATATATAGGTAAACAGACACTTTTTTATTTTACATTGTAGATATTAATACTCAAAATGAAAACAGAAACCAAAATAGAGATTATAGATGATGAGGAAGATTTATGTTTCCTTTTAAAAAGAGGATTAAGCAAAAAGTTTAATCATATAGAATATTCTCATACGCTTAAAGAAGGCTTGCCTTTATTTGAAAAACTAAATCCTAACTGGCTTATATTGGATAATAATTTACCCGACGGATTAGGCTGGCAGCAAACTAATAGTTTTTTACAAATTAACCCAGAAATAAACATTATTTACATAAGCGCAAACCCAGATTCTATAATTGATAAAAGCCTTAAAAATGCGTATCATTTTATAAAACCTTTAGATATTGTTAAAATAACCGATTTAATTTTATCTAAACAAGAGCAAACTTGTTCTTGCAAAGCATAGAAGTTTAATTTGTACATGAAAAACTTATTTTATTGTCTTTTTTCTTTAACTTTTTTAACTGCTTATTCTCAAAAAAAAATGAGCAGGGGAGAATTTATAGCAGATTCATTAAAAATTATTAAACCTAAATTTGTCCGTCCGCAATTTAAAATAGATAACCGCATCACCTTGTTTAACCATCAACAATTAAGTGTAACCGGTGTTGATGCAGGCATTTTAATTAAAGAAAGATTAAGGATAACTTTAGGTTTTTACACCACTTCCAATCGATTAACTACCATAAAAAAAACAGTAAATAATGTAGATTATTTAGGGCACTACACTATAAATTATGGAGCAATAAATGCTGAATTTCAATATATAAATAAACCGCATTATTCTTTTGGGTTTCCTATAGAGTTAGGTTTAGGTGGTAACAAATTAAATTACCAATCAACACTTGATAATACGCAAACTCCCAAAGAAAAAAGCTTTATTAGTGTTCTTTATTTTGGTTTATCGGCTACATATAAACCTGTTAGGTGGCTTGGCATAAAAGGCGCCGGCGGTTATAAAAAAACATTATTAAATAAAATTAAAGACACTCCTTTTGATGGCTTTTATTATTCTATTGGATTAATAGCCGATTTTAGGGAAGTTGCCATAGATTACCGATTATATAAATTAAAGAAAAAATACCGCAAAAAAGCTAATTCAGTTGAAACTGCCGTTGACTTAATTACGCATTAATTTTATATTTTAATTTAAATAAAAAATGGAAGTGATAATCCCTTCCATTTTTTGTTTCCACTTAACCCACATTTATTAATGATGAGCAGCAACCAAATCGCGTAAACCTTTTACTTTGTTATGATCCGCTTTAATAGCTGCATGTTGAGCACCAATCATTGAATTTTGTTCTACGGTTAAGTTTGCAGAATCATCTTTCATAGCTTTGCTATAAGTATCAACAGCAACATCTTCACCAAATTCGCAAGAGCTTAAAATTGCTTTGCGGTCTTTACCCGTTAAGGCAGCTTTAATATCCATCCAAGCGCGGTAAAGTTTACCGGTAGTTTTTGTTCCTTCTATAGGAGTCCCACCCAGTTTACGAACTTCGTTTACAAGTTCAGCTCTACACTTTTCGCTAGTTTTTGCAAACTGCGTAAACAAGTTTTTTAAATCCAACTCTGCGGTTTCTTTTGCAGCAGTATGGTACCCTTCAACTCTGTCGTTGTTAATTTCGATAAGTGAGTTTAACACTTCGATTGATTTTTCTTTATTCATAATATTAGTTTTAAATTGTTTATTATACATTATGTAAGAAAAAAAGATGCCAAGCATTTCAACAAAAAACAAATCCCCTTATCGGGGATTTGTAGAATTAATTTTACAAGAAGTTTAAAAAACTATAAAGTTTTCACCGTTTTTTTATGCTCTTTTTCAAATTTGTTTCTTGGAGCTTCATCATTAAATTCATCTAATTTTTGATACGCCTCTAATAACGATGTCGGAAATTCTCCTTTATATTTTATTTTATAAAACGAAAAGCCATTATAAGGTATTACATCTTGCGCGGCGGCAAATCTTACCTGATTATCGACTTTTTTATCTTTAAA
>JBDTJJ010000066.1:0-4261 GCA_039935895.1 Bacteroidia bacterium
CAAGTTTTGTCTATTTGCTTTAATATACAAATGCATAATTGAATTTTTGTTGTTATTTTTAGGCGGAATTATGTACAGACAAAAAATTAACCTTGCGTATTATTTACCGGCTTTTGTAGTCAACTTACTTTATGTACCCATGGTTAGCATGGCATCTATTTTTGTAAAATCTAAATGGAAGGGGCGTAAACAGGGTGTCTAATCACGGTGTAGATAAAGGCAATGCGCGCTCTCTTAGTCAAATGGCTTGGAAACGCTTTAAGCGCAACAAGCTTGGTATGGCTGGCTTAATTGTAATAAGCATTTCTGTTTTTATTTTTATTGGCGGATATTTAATCACTCCCGATTCTACTCCCGATTGCAACGATCAAAAGCCCGAACTACAAATTAAACCACCTGGTTTTAGCGTGCGTATGCTTAAAATGCGCAAAAACGAAGAGCCGCATCATGTAAATTGGTTTATGGAAATGTTGTTTGGTCAGCAAAGCGATTATAGTTCAATTACTTTATACGATTATACTTTTTCTGGAAACGACATTGTGGTGGAAGAATATACGGGTAACGAGCCTAACCGTGGCACCAAAATGCGTTACAATTTAGCTGATGTGGTGTATGATATAAACTCAAACCTTCCTATAAAAAATAACGAGCAAACTGGTATGATTGATTTTTATCAATTCAGTACCAACCAAAAAATTACAGCCTCTGTTGCCGATTTACGCGCCGAAGTAGAAAAGAACAATATTGTTACTAAAAAGTTTATTTTGGGTACAGATAGGTTAGGGCGCGATATGCTTAGTCGTATGCTCATCGGTACGCGTATATCACTTTCAGTTGGGTTTATTGCTGTAATTATTTCTCTATTTATAGGAGTAATACTTGGTGCTATGGCTGGGTATTTTAGAGGCTGGATAGATGATGTTATTATGTGGGTTATAAATGTGGTGTGGTCTATACCAACGCTGTTGCTTGTAATTGCTATAACACTTGTTTTGGGTAAAGGTTTTTGGCAGGTATTTGTGGCGGTAGGTTTAACTATGTGGGTTGAGGTTGCTCGTATTGTACGCGGACAAGTTATGGGCTTGCGCGAAAAAGAATTTATTGAAGCGGGTAGGGCATTGGGTTATAAAAACAAGCGCCTTATAATGAGGCACGTTTTACCTAACGTAATGGGGCCTGTTATTGTAATATCGGCATCAAACTTTGCAAATGCTATTTTAACCGAAGCAGGTTTAAGTTTTTTAGGTATTGGTGCACAGCCACCCATGGCAAGTTGGGGCAAAATGATTAATGATCATCGTCCTTTTATATTTACCCCCGATGCGTTTTACCTTGCCTTTATACCAGGTATAGCTATTATGGTTTTAGTATTGGCCTTTATGTTAGTTGGTAATGCACTACGAGATGCGCTCGATTCTAAAACGGTAGAAACCTCTAAAGTGGTTTAAGTGTTGTTATTGCAGGAAACTGTAATTATAGATTAGTATAATTTACTTAATATCCTTCAATATTTCTTCTTTTGTAGGATTTCGACCTTTAACCCTATAATAAAAACCTTTTGCGGTTACTGCGTGCCCAAAGCCACAGGCAAAATTTATATTATCAGTTTTAAGATCTATGTTAATGCTGGCTGCACTAAACTTCATCGTCATTTGGCAAGTTGGGTCGCTAAGGGTATCACCTGTGTAAAGGACTTTATTATTTAAATAATTTAAGGTATCAACAAACACGCCTAAATTATAACTTGGCGCACCTTTGCAAACAAAAAAAGACATGAGTACACTGTTTTTACTTAGCAAAACTACTTTTACTTCTCCGGTATAGCTAATAAAATATTAAGTACCCATTTATCCTTTAAGGGTAACAACATCTACCCGCACTGCACATAGTATTTTATTCATGCCGAACAATAACTTTTTGCGTGTAGGTGTTTTTGGTTGTTGTTATTTCAATAAAGTAAATGCCATTAGTTAAGCTGCTTACCTCAATTTCTTTTTCTTTGGTATGTAGTACCTCATTACCTAATACGTTAACCAGTTTTATTTCAGTTATATTTTTACCATCAATGTAAACTTTATCGTTGGCAGGATTTGGATAAATTGAAAATGCTTTGGGTAGATTTTTATTTTGAGTGATGCCACTTTGGGTACAAGCAGTTTCTTCTTTATTGTTTGTGCTACAATTTTGACAATTAGATGTACAGCCCACACACAAAGAGCCTGTACTGATAAATTGAGTGCCTGTATTGGTAACTATTCCATAACTCAATACATTAAAACTAGGAGAAGAGCTGTTTGAAATGCCGTATATAAGATGAAATGTATTTATATAAACCACACCGTACAGGTTAAAACAACCCGTGTAATTATGTAAACCACAAAGGGTGCCGCACTCAGTTACTTCAAGCATACCTGGACTTATTGAACTAAAATCCATATCGAAAGAAACAAATGTGTTTACAACTACGGTATCTGTAGTTTGAGGAACACGGTTTAAATTCCACGTGGTTGTATCTGACCAATTACCACAGATAACCGAAGTAATTTTAGTTGCCTTACCCGTAAAGGGAATTAATACAGCTAGTATGAGGGCGATTTTTTTCATTAATATGAAGCTAATTTATGTAATTTTTTTTAATCTTCCTTAAGTGCATACCCGCAGAGAGAAGTTTGTGATTAATCAAAAATAGCATTAGTGTAATTTTATTCCTCCCGCTCCGCTGCATTTGTAATGCTGCGGCATTAAACATTAAATTAAAAAAACATAAACTACCGTTACAAGCTTATACCTATCTTTGCGCCGCTATGCAATTTGAAGTAAGTAACGAATTATTAGATGAAATAACTTTATCGGTCGAGAGTCACGATAACACCCGCATACAAGCGTTACTAAACGATTTGTTTCCGGCCGATATTGCCGAAACCCTAAACCGTTTAACCTTTGAAGAAGCTCAGTACATATATGAGTTATTAGACGAAGAAACATCATCGGCTGTTTTAATTGAACTGAAAGAAGAGCTGCGCGAAGAATTATTGGCATCCTTTTCAAGCAAAGAAATTGCAGAAGAGCTTGATAACCTGGAATCGGATGATGCAGCCGATGTAATAAACGAACTACCCGAAGACCGTCAAAACGAGGTTCTTTCTCACATAGAAGATATAGAGCAAGCCGGTGATATTGCCGATTTATTAACTTTTGAAGAAGATACCGCAGGCTCTATAATGGCAAAAGAGTTGGTGCGTGTTAAACATAAAGATAGCGTAACCGCTTGCATAGATGAGATACGAAACCAAGCCGACAGCGTAGATGTATTGTATGCTATTTATGTAGTAGATGAAAACGAGCGTTTGCTGGGTATGTTATCACTAAAAAAATTATTAATTGCAAACGTAAATACACGTATAGACGAAATTTACGATACCGATGTTATACAAGTAACTACATCAGCTCATACTGCCGAGGTTGCCGATATTATGCAGAAATACGATTTGGTAGTAATACCTGTTGTAGATAGTATTGGGCGTTTGGTTGGCCGCATTACCATTGATGATGTAGTTGATGTAATTCGCGAAGAAGAAACCGATGAGGCGCATAAAATGGCAGGTATAGAAACCTTTGATGAGCCATACATGAACATGTCTTATTTCAACATGATTAAAAAACGTGCGGGTTGGTTAGTCATTTTATTTTTGGGCGAAACACTTACCGCAACGGCTATGAGCTTTTTTGAAGATCAGTTGGCAAAGGCAGTTATACTGGCGCTATTCGTTCCGTTAATTATTTCGAGCGGAGGTAACACAGGTTCGCAGGCATCTACCTTAATTATACGTGCCATGGCTTTGGGCGAAATTAGCTTTAGAGATTGGTGGCGCATCTTTAAAAAAGAATTAGCTGTTGGTTTAACGCTTGGTTTATTATTGGGTTTGGTAGGTTTTTTACGAATTGCCTTATGGTCGTCTTTCTCTACTATTTATGGTCCGCATTGGATGTTGATAGGCATTACCGTTGCATCAACGCTTGTAGGCGTAGTGTTGTGGGGTAATTTAGCGGGCTCTTTACTGCCAATTATATTAAAAAGAATAAATTTAGACCCAGCAGTTTGTTCTGCACCCTTTGTAGCCACCTTGGTAGATGTAACCGGCTTGGTTATTTACTTTACCACGGCAACTATTATACTAAGAGGTATTCTCTTATAATAACAGTCGCTTTTTTTAAACACATAATAAAATAGTAAATATAACAGATAAGTGTTTTCTAATTC
>JBDTJJ010000067.1:0-10527 GCA_039935895.1 Bacteroidia bacterium
AATCTGTATATCAAATTCTTTAGCAATTTCGTAATAACCTGTGTTACTACCACAATATGAAGTACGTGGTTGTGTAACCGCTAAAGCTCCAGTTGGCAATACTGTTGGATCAATATATATCATTGAAATACCATCATTTATAGAAGCATGTATAAATTTTAGGGTATCGCTCAACCTAATGTTTATGCCTGTTTTGCAAGTCCAATCTTTCATGGCTTTTTTTATCATAGGCACTAATAAAGGGCTGTAATGGGTAATGCTGGTATCCATATAAAACGTATAGCCACCCAAATGGTTTATATCGGCTAAATCTAAACGTACTTTATCATAAGGATTAACATGTGTATTATTGGTAATGGCATAAGGCATGGTAATAGGGCCAGCAATGATAGAATCTCCGCTATTGGTTTTTACATAAAAGTTGCCCGAACCCGGGCAAGGTTTACCAGGGATTGAATCTATTAAAGAGGGTACGTTTATATCTATTTGGGTATCTGTCCAGCTTTTAATATCATAATAATTTAAAGGCAGGTAGCTTGCGCCGCCATTATCGGCATTTTTTAAATATACATTACCGCTACCTTTTACATTACCAAAACCTGTGCCTTGTATGGTTAAGCGTGCGTTGTTGCTTGCGCAGCCGGGGTAATAATAGCCCGGATATACAGTTGGTGTAAAATATGTAATGCTGCGTGTGCAATAAGTATTAGATAAACCAACAGGAGGATAATTTACATTATCGTAATCGGGCAAATTACTTGCGGGGGCGTTGGCTGAATTGGCGTATGAACAAAAGCTACCTGTAAAACCTGTGCCTGCAAAATTTATATCTACACTATGTGTACAATCTAACAGCTTTATTTTAAAATGAAGCATTTGTACAGGTGTTGTTGGCACCACATTGCGTGTGAAACTTGATTGACTGTGATCTGTACCAAATATAACCGATACGTAATTAGAAATGGAAGAATTATCTTGTGTGTTGGTTTGCGGGTCTATATAGGAAGGAGAAGGAAAACCAGCCCCGGCGCTTACTACTAAATTGCCTGCGCTGTATATGTTGGTGCCAAAGGCAAGAGAATCATACGTGATATCGAAAAAACCATTATCAAAAAAGGTAGCGCTGGTGTTTGCACTTGCCATTATATCAAACTCAAAATATTTTTGCGTGGTGCCTGTTTGCTGCGCATTGGCAAAAGTAAAGGTAATATCATTTGTTGATGCAGTTTTATTTGGGTTGCTGGTGCGTGCCGCACGTTCTGCCATAAGCAAGGCGCGTGTAGCCGCGTAATTACTTTGAATTTTTGGCAGGCTGTTTTGATTTATGCTTGTCTTTTTTTTTTCGACAGGTACAATAGGGTATTGTATTTCATCATGCTTCCATTTAGGAGATAAACCTGTTTCTGCTTTTAGTTTATCTATAGTTTCTTGGCGCTTGCCTTTTCCATACTCTATGCCGTTATGGTACAATACATAAGTATTTTTACTGTCTATATATTGTTTAGCCAATTCGGGTACTACAACCGGATTGGATAGAAAAAAAATACCGTGATTTATGGGCGTTAAATATCCCCAACCACCACTTGGTTCAATATTAGGCGGACCAGAATTTCCATTTTCATCAAAGGCAAAATCTTCGTTTTCGGTTAAGAAAGTATATAGCTGTTTAGCGCTTGTGCTACCTTTAAATGATGCTGTTGGTTTTAGGGTATATAAAAAGTAGTATTTGCCGTAAACATTTTTGCTTGTTTTAGGTGAATACACTACCTCTACTTTTTTTACATCTATAATGGTGCCTTCTATAATAATTGGCGCATCTTTTAATGCGTATTCCATTATCATTGGCGCTTGTTCTAAGGCTTGCTGCGCAAAGGCTTTGCCGGTGTATAATGTTATGGCTAACATTAGTAAGCGCATTGTTTTTGTAATTGGTTTTTTCATTTGCTTTTTGTTTTGTGTTGCAAGGGAGGACATTTACAACGGTTATTTAATTTTTAGGCGTGAACCCCCGCTTATTCTTCTTTTCAACAGAGGCACCGCGAAGAGCCCAACAAGAATTGAAAAACAGCCAAGAGAACACGCCATGTGGCGTGTTGCTCCTACTGTTTCTCTCTTGTTGAAAATTCGCGGTTTTCTGTTGAGAGAAACTTTAAGACAACGCCTAATTTCTTTTTATTAGAACAATATTAAAATAAAAAAACTTCTTTTGCTAATAAAAAGCTAAAAAAAATAGAGGATAAACGCAGGCGGGTAGCGGCTATGTAAGGTTTTTATAGAAATTGTAAGAATTTGAAAGGTAATACTGTATTAGTTATTGCTTAATAACAACCATACTACTAATACCTACTTTTATAATGTATGTACCTGATTCCTGCAAACGCAAATCAAATTGCAGCGTGTTATCTTTTGTAGTTTGCTGGCTTATAAGCTGCCCTGCTTGGTTATAAATACTTACAGTCCCCAACTCCGTTTCACTTTGTAAGTTAATTATGCCAGTTGTGGGATTCGGATAAATGCTGAATGATTTTAAACCCTGACTAATCATAACAGTTTTACTTATAGTATAGTTGAAATTTGTAAATTTTATCATATATACTCCATCCACTAAAGAAGATAAATCAACTTTATCTTGCATTTTATATACAGGTACTTCAAGCACTTTTTTATTAGATGTGTTATATATTTTTAAATCTGAGATTAATAGAAAATCACTTTTAATATTAACTATACCTGTACTTGGATTAGGATATACGCCTACGGTAGCTGACGGATTAGCTCTAAATCTTCCTGTTAAATCAGAAAACTTTGGGTCGCCACATTGTCCATCTACTTTAAAATTAATAGTAAAAATAAAGAGAATGTAAAGTGTATTTTTCACGTAATTTCCATTAAGTAAGGTAAAAGTAATTATTTAAACACAAAACAATTGTATTCTGTTCATTATTTCGTTGTCATAATGAAAGATTGTTTTTTACGTTTGGGATTGTTAATGAATGCCTTTTTTGTAAATATTTTATCTAATTTAGCTTAGTAAAATATTATTGCGTTTGCAATTTCTTTGTAACTGAAAAGTCGAAAATTCAAAACATACAAAGGAAGTTAGGCAAATGCTCACCGAGGTGTGGGCGTTGTTTACTTTGTATGTTAGGGCTTCGACTCCCTCAGTTACGGGTATGCAATTAGCCCACGCTGTTTTTTATAACCGTTGCATTGGGCTAAGGCAACGGACAAATACAAATGAAAACAGATTCCCTACTTATCGTTGACAAAAACCTAACTGCAAAAGATGAAATTATTCGGTTTTATCACTTTCATCAAGACCTTTCAAAAGTATGTACACTTGTAGATATATTTTATGATGGTAATACTATTGAAGATATGTATTTCTTTTTAGAGAAACAAGATTTAAGGAATAATACGTTTGAGTTAGCTATTCCCAAAAATAAACGTTCAATTAGAATTATAGTAAAAAAGGTAAATCCTGATTACGACCTTTCAAATTTGATGGTAGATATATTTTAGTATTTATTTTATCTCTGTAACTTCTTCAACAAAAGAAGCATCATTATATAATTTAATATTAATCATTTTGTAATTAAAAATAAAAGCACTTGTAATGCCAATGTTTCTAAAACGTACACTACTATTTATTTCAACGAACGCCGTGCTATTTCTTAAATAATTGGTAAGCGTTAGTTTATCCAAACCATTGCGACCGTGCATCTTCCGGTATTTTTCAGAATAAGCGGCAAACACCCTGTTAAAACGTACTGCAATTGTATCTTTTATAAACCTAAAATCTCCTTTGTCTGCCGAAATAATACCCTCATCAAAAAGAGTTTCGACCACTTCCCAAAATATACTCGTTTCCTGATTATCATTAAGCAGGTTTTTATGTTGGATTAATATATCCGTAAAGGCTTTTGTTATATCCTTTACACTGCAAGGAAAATGTATTACACTTTCTTTTATGAGAACAAAAACAGGAGCCATTAACATAGCAGCATTTTTTAAAAGCCTGTCGGGTATATCTTGGTACTTAAATTCTTCTACTATTTTTTTAAATTGTAGTTGATACTCTTTTGTATAATTCTTAGCGATTAAATCACGGTGCGCCAATAACGTATTTGTAATATGGGTTAAACCTTTTTTCTCTATTTCTTTTATATCGGAATAATGTTTTTTATCCGTATCGTTAAAAGAATTTTGTTTAAACATCAAAAGAATAACACGGGTAAATAATGCAGGATCTATGGTTGGCATATCTTGGCCGCTGATTATGGCACTACTTAATACGGGGTTGTTATGTGTACGGTTATCTTGCGTAGTTTGCGCACGCTCATAGCCGATACCGTCATATAAATTTTTTAGTAAGCCTATTAAATCGGGGTGTATGGTGTTTTTATATTCGTCCATCCATACAAAAGAATTACGAAACTGAGAAAATTTACGGTACATACCTTTTTTTGTCGAGCTGGCATTTTCTAATGATATGGCGTTTTGTGGTTGCCCAAACATATACATAAGAGATTTTGCCATTGTTGATTTACCGCTACCTTTTTGCCCGAATAAGTTTAACATAGGGAACTCGTTAAACTCATCAAAAATAATATCTCTAAAAAGTGCAGCCACGTAAAAACAAATACCTGCTATGCCATTTTCTTTATATGCTTTATGAAAATGAAACGCCCATGTATCAAAACTTATATCGTTATCTATGTGCTTAAAATTGCGTTCGTTCTTAAAAATCTCGTCGGCATCGGTAAACAGATTAGAATAAGCAGGCAAATAAAAACGCTCTTGGTTAAACTGCACGATACCATACTCATCGACTGGATAGAATTTGCCGTTTGCTGTTATGCCGTTGCTCCACGCCCAAAAGCCTTGCTTTTTGTGCCATCCTAAAGAGGTTATTTCGCTTGCGTTTTTTTCTTCTTTAAATAAAATTTCCTGAAGGTTTAAAAGTTCCCACATTTCGCCTTTAAAAATAAACGAGCCATCGGCAATTAATTTTTTACGGAACGAAGAAACAGAAACAAAGTCGTCCATCGTTAATTCCTTCACGCAGCTTTGCCCTAAAATATTTTTAAAATGTACAATACGTTTTGGGTTGTTGGTACTGCGCAATAAAAAAAGAACGTTCATAGTGAAGTTTGAAAAACTTTTTACGTTGCCTCTTTGGTCGTAGCCATAATAACAACCATTCGTTACCCAAACATTATCACGGTTTACTTTTTTGACTTCTTCTATTGTACCCTCGCTTTGATTGATAGTAAAAAGTTGGTGGTTAAACCGAAACTCTTTACGGTCTTTTAAAACGTTCTTATGGTGCTTATAAAATTCTTCGGCATCATTGAGTAAAAAAATGTCTTTAATAAAATACTCTTTTATGTACTCAATCTTTTTGATGCAGAAATAAGAAGTAAATTTATTTTCAGTTACTCCGTTATGAAAGTCAAGCAACACCCTTTGGCTATAATCTTCGTATTTCTTAATTAAATCGTCAAGCCCGAGTTTATCGCTGCTTGCTTCAATGTGTGGGTTTATATATCCGTAATAGAATTTTACACCCTCTTGAAAAATAAGTTCGGCAAAACGTTTTGTAGCCTGATAAAAACCAAATACACGGTCGGTTGCTGCATCGTTGGGGTTCTTACTTATGTCAAGCGCATCGCTATCATGCAATAGCACCACATTTTTAACCTTACATTTTTTAATAAACTCTTTTAAAGACGGCATTAATTCGTCTTGCTTGCCTTCTTCTAAATTTTCCTTGTTGCAAAAATTCCATATACCCGATATACCTACGCAATCAAAACCATTTTTAGACGCTACAAATGCTTTCTTTTCCCCTTCCGTTACAATCAGCGTTTCAATTTCTGAACCCGCTTTAAATGCCTGTATCATTAGCGGAGGATAGAAGATACAATTAAAGCCTTCCATTAAATATTTTACGGGCTTGTTTTCTTTGTTGTAAAATGGCTTTAACAAACGTACCCTATATGTATCGTGCATTTTGCCTTTTTTGCTTGACTGCTCTAAAAATCCGTCAAGCGAAGGGTAGTAAATAAGCATATTGCCCTTATTATCTCCGTGAAATAACTGGCTCTTACTTTTTGAATGGTCGGCACGCTCCCTGTGTTCAAAAAGAATGTCGTTATACGTTAAACCATACTCAAAAAGGAATTGGTCGCGCAATACATTTTTATGAATACGTTTATTACGTACAATCTCTTGCATGGTGTTTATTAAAGAGGTAAATTAACTTGAGGCTTTAATTTCTTTTTACGGAAAGAAAATTATGTGTTGATGCTAATGCAGCTTTCTATATTATGTAGATAGGAATTAGTGTAAAACGCTTTCAGTTTTTACAACTGTTTCCGGTGCGCTTTCGCTTTTTATCGGCTCTGGCTCTTTGATTAAATTATGAGACATGAAAAATATTATTTCTGCTCTTAATAGCCTGACTTCTCCGTTTATTTTTCGGTTAAAAGTCCTTTTGCAGCCAAAAAGTGCCATGTATTTACGTCTGATTGTGTGTTTTTGTGGGTTGGTTAATGCGTTATATAATTCTAACATAAGTTTATCATTAAGATAATTTTTTTAAAAGTTCATTAGTTGTGTTAATTGTCTCGTCGTATCTACTGCAAAGGGCTTTACTGTCATTGTCCTCAAGTTTTAGACTGTTTATGCTGCCTTTGCATTTCTTTATAAGGTCTGCTAATGCTACCCTAATTAAGGCGTATTCTTTCGAGTTAATATCCAACTGCATTTGTTCTCTTTAAAAAAATTAATCCTTGATTTGTTCCCGATTTTTGGGTGTGTAACTACTGCCCATTTAGGGTGTCTTGTTATATTATACATACATTATTAGTGGTTTCTCTTTAAATACTCTTTTTGAGTTGCTTGCAATGGATGAGCTTATCGGATTTTTCGATATTTCCATTTGCCAAAATCGTGCCATAATGACGACAAAAAATAATTTAATTAAAGTTAAATGCGCTGTGTAAATGCAATTATTACATTCAAAATTATTATCTAACGGAGTTGCTTTTAAAATATTACACATAAGTTAAAATATTTTTAATCGTTTATTTTTTTCTTTTGATTTCGGTAAAATTCCTTTGCAAAACAGCTTCGGAAACTTCTTCGGGCTTATATAATACCCTTTTTCCAATTAGGTAAGATTTTAGTGTACCATCTTTGGTTAAATCATTTAAGGTAGGTAAAGAGATATGTAATAAGGTGGCTGTTTCCTTTCGGCTTATAAATTTATCCTCTTTGACAGGGAAAGAATTTTGATTTTTAAACTTTCCTTTTTCTTCGGTAACACCTTTAAAAGCATCAATTAATATCTGCTTTAACTGCTCTATGTTTAACCCTGTAATTATTATTTGCTCCATTTTGTTTATATGCGTTAAGTTTAACGACACAAAATTGAGTTTTATAAAAACCTTGTGCAATAAGGCGGGCTTGTATTAGAGACAATCTGTCTCTTTTATATTAGAGACAGATTGTCTCTAAAAGGCATTTAATTCTTTGTGTTTATGAAACCTATTTATTTAAAAAAGGCATGGTCTTGTAATACATTGGCATTGTCCTGTTGAGTAATTTTAATGTACCTTAAAAATGATTTTTCGGTTTTATGCCCTGTTATTTTCATTATGGAAATAGGTTGTATTTTATTTAAAAAGGCATTGGTAGCAAATGAACGCCTTGCAGTATGCACACTTACAAGCTCATGTTTTTTATAAGGGGTTGTTTCAACTACATTGCCCTTTGTTGCTGATATTAAAACAGTTTCTTTTATATCGGCTTGCTCGGCTATAACTTTTAAATTAGTATTCATATCCTCGTTTGTAAATTTGTATTGAGGTATGCCGCCATGTTTTTTAATAATTGCCCTTACTTGGTTGTGTAATGGTATTATCACTAATTCGCCTGTTTTCTTAGTTTTAATGCGCAGTTTTGTGCCTTTATCTATTAGATGCTCGTTATTGATAGCGAATAAATCGGAATAGCGCAATCCTGTGTAACATCCTATAATAAATAAATCTCGTACCCTGTCTAAAGTTTTATTTTTTGAAAAGTCTTTATTATAGATTTGGTTTAGTTCGGCTTCTTTTAAATAAATTGTATCTACATCTTCGCCAATCTTTTTAAAACGCCTGCTTTTAAAATCGGTATTTGTAGTTAGTTTTTTATCGACCGCTTCGCCCATAAAATATTTAATGTTCTTTATATAAGTACCTACACTATTAGGCGCATATTTTTTATCTATGCAAAACTTCATAAAATCCTCATAAAATTGCAGGTCTATATTTTCAAAAGTTAATTGCCTGCTGTATTTTGCTTTAAATGCAATTAATCGGTTTAGAGTGCCTTTATAGGTTGCTATGGTGTTGGGCTGCTTAGTAGAGATTTTTATAGCTTCTTTTATATAATTAATAAGGTCGTTTTGTTTCTCCAGTTCGCCAACTAATAATTTTTTATTTAATTCCGCCCTCAACCTGTCGGGGGTTGGTACTAAACTATCGGAACGCAGTTTCCTATAACAATCAAATACTTTGTCTTCTATCTTTTGCAAAAGGGTGTTAAATTCTACATATTGCATAAATAGTTTTGTTTCCCTTGCTCGTTGGTTTTCGGGATTCCAAAATTTAGGTAAAATCTTCTCTCCTGTGGAGTATTTTAATTTTTGCCCCTGATACCTAAACAATAAATAAACTAATGTATTATCTTTGCTTTTAGGTTCTTTTAAAACAAATGTTGCGCTTGCCATATATAGTTAAATCGAATGTTTAGCAAATATATGAATAAATTATTTAATCGGGGGACACTTTAGGGGACTGTATTTTTTAATTTGGCTTGTTTTTGGCTTTTTTAGATTTGCGCCAAAAACCCTTAAAACTCAATGTTTACAAGCATTCTAAACAAATATGAGCAAACCTAAATAAAATAAAACAATTCGCGTTAGGGATTGCAGGGGAAATACTTTTGTTGAAATGCTTTTTTCAGCATTCGGCCAAGGAATTAAAAAAACTAAACGATGAGCTAAATCAACAAAAGATTGTACCAAAAAGCCCGCCGGCGGTTGAGATTGCTTCACTTTGTTAGAAATGACTAAGCGCCGAAACGCCAAAATTTGCCAAATCCAATACGACTAAAATTAGTTTGTACTTAACTTATTATGAATAACCCTATAATTATACTCTTGTATAAATGCCTGCACATTTTTAACAGAAGGTTTTTTATCGTTGGCAGAGTTTATAGTTAGCGTGCTATCTGTACGGTAATTATAAAAGCCAAGTAAATTTTTACCATTGTATTGTATAAATGTTTCATTATTAAAATATTGATAAAATCCATTGAAATAATTTATGGCAAAACGATTTTTGTTTTGTGTGCTATCAGTTAAATTATTCCCAAAAGAAAAGAAGGATTTATTATAATGCAGCAAGCTTAATACAGTTGGCATAATATCTAATTGCTGCGCAACTAAAGTATCAGTACCTTTTAAAGAATTGTTTGGCATGTAAAAGAACAAGGGTATTTGGTAATTGCCATAAGAGTTGGCATACACAGCGTCTTCTGACGGACCGGTATGATCGGCAACAAAAACAAAAAGAGTATTTACAAACCACTTGCTTTTTTTAGCGGTAATAAAAAATTGTTTTAGTGCATAATCAGTATAAGCAATACATTTTTGTACTGGCAATTTCCCTTCGGGGAATTTAGTTTTGTATTTATCAGGTATAATAAACGGATGGTGCGAATTAAGCGTAAACACGGTTGATAAAAATGGTTGCCTTTCTTTATCGAGTTCTTGCGCCACGCGTTGAAGAAAGGGTTCGTCCCAAATACCCCAATTGCCATCGTAATCTTTTTCGTTGTTGTATTCATTTCTGCCAAAGTATTTATCGTAGCCTGCTGAACCGCAAAAGCCGTTAAAATTCATTGTGCCGTTTGAACCGCCGTGAAAAAAAGAAGATAAATAGCCTTTTGTTTTAAGCGTACTTGCCAAGCTCATTATTTTATCGTTGCTGTAAACCGTACTTATATAATCGGTTTCGAAAGAAGGCAAGGAAGCTACAATAGCCGGAATACCTTCTATAGAACGTTTGCCGTTTGAGAAAGCATTGGTGTAAACGATACTATTATCCATTAAAGAATCTAAAAAGGGCGAATAACTTTTTCGTTTACCGAGCTTAGTAAATTCTTTCGAAAAACTTTCTAAAATGATAATGATTACGTTTTTATTTTGAAAATCAGCATCGGTATAATTATACTTTTTTATTGGATTGATAAGTGTGTTTGCTTCTGCATCAGACATGTAATTTTTTTCGGTCAGCGTAGTCAGCACTCCCGATTTGATGATGCAAAATGGCGTATTTAAAACAATGGGTACGCAAGCGGGTTTTACAAAATTGCCCGCATCTATAATACTAATAGGTATTAATTGCAAGCCGCCTCTAATACTTAATATACTTAAACCTATAATAAAAATAAGACTTCCAGTTTTTAACG
>JBDTJJ010000068.1:0-3683 GCA_039935895.1 Bacteroidia bacterium
AATAGTGAACATCAATAAAAAAGCGGCAGCCACTCCGGAAATGATGCCTGCGTTTCGCCAGAATCTCATCGAAATAACTTTTATGGTGTTTTTTGACTCTGCTTCATTTTTAAGACGTGCTTGTAACCTGTCGTCAAAGTTTTCAAAATAATTACCTGGCACTTTAAAACCGGATCCTTCAATGGAAGCCATCTCTTTTTGAACCGCAAGTTTTTTGTACAAGCGTTGATCAAAAGAATCAAAATAAGCGTCAGGGGCTTTGAACCCTGTTTCCTTAATATTATGTAACTGACTTTTTTTCATGCTATTACTATGACTTTTTATTTTGCAAAAGGTTTAATCGCCGGTTAAATAAGCTTCAATTTTTTTAACGGCAATATGGTAGGATGCTTTTAATGCCCCTTCACTGGTCTCCAATATTTCTGACATATCCGAATATTTCAAATCATCAAAATACCGCATATTAAATACCAGTTTTTGTCTTTGCGGTAAGGTGGCTATGGCTTTTTGTAATTTTAACTGAATCTCGTCACCTTCAAAATACACATCGGCCTCAAGGTTATCAATGGTATGATCTTGTAATTCCTGGCTATCAATACTCCTTAATTTTGAATTACGCTTTAGGTGTGTAAGTGCCTCATTGGTTGCAATGCGGTACATCCAGGAGAATAATTTGCTTTCGCCCTTAAAACTATGGATATTTTTATAGACTTTGATAAAGGTGTTTTGCAAAACATCATCCGTATCATCATGATCTAACAATATTTTACGTATGTGCCAGTATAAACGCTTTTGGTATTTTTTTACAATAATAGCAAATACAGCATCTCGCTGGGTATCTGCTTTAAACAAAGCAATTAATTCGGTATCGGGTGTTTGTTCGTTAATAAGGTAAAAATATAAAAACTATTAGATTTATATAAACTATAAAAGCTACAAAATTTGTAGCTTTTATAGTTATATGTTTCAACTAATTAAGGTAATGTAATAGGATAACTTACTCCGTTAATGGTTACCGTTGCTGCTAAATCGCAAGTACCGCTGCCGTAATCAATATGGCGTGTTGCTTTAGTGCCCGGTGTAAAATCAATATCACCTTGTATAAATGGATGACGACCTGGTCTGTTAGCATCTGGTGCGCAACTTAAATCTCTAACTAATTGAGAATTTATATTTGCTGTAAAGCTACTTCCGGATGCTGTTGTACCTGTTGCACTACCAGTTAGACCAACTTTTGCTGAACTCCAAGTAATATGAGTTGCTTGACCATGGTAAACATTAGCATCACTTGTATTTAAAAGTGTTTTAACTCGGTTGCAATTCCAAGTAACAGTTCCGCCATTGCTTGCCTTAACTATACTAACCGAAGCTGTAATAGACCAAGTCATATTTGTTGTGGTAGAATTGAAAGTAGGAGATGTAGTATTTAAAATAGTTTTGTTAATAGTAACTGCATTTCCATCAACGATGTAATTTTGAGAACTAACAGTACATGTAAAACCCGGGTTGCGGTAATGGTTGGCACCGGTAGGAGATGCACTGTAGTTAAATGTTAATGAACCACTGCGTGTTCTTCCATCTAAACAAGTTGAAGGAGATGTTGCTGCCCCAAAATTTGCTGTTATTATTTTATTAATAGTATCATAGGTCATTGTTGCGCAAGAAATTGCAGATACACTTTCTTGTCCGCTACCTAAACGATACGAACTTAATGAGCCTTGCTCTGAGGCTTCTGCAACCATATTGCCTACATCACTGGCTGTGTTTTCTGCCATGGTATGGTCGGCTGCTGCTGATGTGTCAGAATCTGTTGCTGTTGTATTATCTTTCTTTTTGCAAGAAGTTACAATTATTGAACTTGCAATCATTAATCCGGCAAGTGCTAAGCTTAGTTTAGTCGTTTTCATGTTTTTTAGTTTTAGGCTGTTTCCTCTATGATGGGAAAAACTTGGAAAGGTTTAATCGTTCCTAAAAATAATTTTGTGAAAAAAAGTTAATGAATTTATTAAAAACAATAATAGCCTCTTATACTCAAAGTGTTTTGAAATGTATATTTTGGTGCTGCACCAATATTTATTTTATCGAAAGAAGGATTATACACTAATTGCACCAACCATTTTGTACTGATATTAATGTTTAAACCTGCACCTAAAAAGCCACCAAAGCCAACATTACTTAAATACTTAGAATTAAACGCGCTATAACCTGAATATTGGTATCTATAGGCGGAGGTTAAATCAATTACTAAACCATTTATATTTAGTTGGTTTTTCATTAGTTTATCAAGGTTAACGTTTAAACCACCTTCCATAAAAAAACTAACGCGGTTATCATCAGCTCCAAAAATATGTTGATAGCCTAATTGAATGGTGGTGCGTTGCTCGGCTCCAATTATAGAAAAAGTTTGGTAGTTATATGTATTATTATTGTTTTGAAAACCATTACTTGCAGGCACATCAGTTTCTATGGTAAAATTTCCTCCCAAACTAATACGTGCTGTATTTACGTTACCTAAAATGGCATCTCTAGAAGTTATGGCATAACGAAATTGCAAACCTGCCGTAAAAGCAATCGTATATTTCATATTAGAAGGCATATATGCTGGGTTATCAAAATGCCATGTGCCTGTTGCTACATTTAATGCCTGCGCAATACGATCGGTGCCATAACCATTGCCACCGCCATAAACATTTACAATTTGCTGATACATTAAACTATTTATAAAACTATTTGTATGCCCGTAAACATCTAAGCCATACCCATTATATAAAGCAGCGGTGTAGTTGTTAGCTTTAACCGTTCCAATAGAAAACCCAAGCTGAAAGCCTTTTCGCATTTTAATTTTTACTGGCTCATCATCAGTATTGGTGGTGTCATCCTGTGCAAAAGTGTTTGTGCTTACTAAAAGCAATAGCAGAAATAATGTAATTAGTTTACGCATTTGTTTTTTTAGATGTGTAAAGATATTGGCTTTCTTTTAAAAAGAAATAATTTTAACGTATTGATGGGTATCTACTCGTATCGTAAACTTTCTATGGGATCTAATTTTGCAGCACGGCTTGCAGGAATAATACCCGAGAGTAAGCCAACTAACACACATAAAAAAGAGGCTGAAATAACCCATTTCCAGGGCATGTAAAAACCAACGCCTAATTGAAACGATAGTAAATTACCAAGTCCAACGCCTAAAATAATACCTAGTGTGCCGCCAATTAAACAAATAACTACAGCTTCCATTAAAAACTGATTGCGTATTAATTGTGCGGTTGCCCCAAGCGATTTACGAATGCCAATTTCGCGGGTGCGTTCTGTAACAGATACCAACATAATATTCATTAAGCCAATGGCTGCGCCTAATAATGTTATGATACCAATGAGTGTTGCACCAAGTGTAACGGTTTGTATTTTATCGATGAGCATATTGGCAAGCGAATCTGATTTTGTGATTTCGAAATTGGGTTGATCTGTAATTTTTACTTGGCGTATTTGTCTAAATAATCCGGTGGCTTCGGCAATGGCAGCTTCCATTAAAGAAGGCGTTGCAGAAAACACACTTATGGTAAATGTGGCATCTTTTTTAGGAAAATTGCTTCGTGCATTTTGAATGGGGATTAAACAAATTTTATCTCCGCCAAAACCTTGTCCGGTACCCTTACTTTTTAAAACGCCTACAATAGTATATT
>JBDTJJ010000069.1:0-10660 GCA_039935895.1 Bacteroidia bacterium
CAATGGTACGCACGGTATCTTCACCAACGTGTTGTTGTACTTCAAGAATAAGTTTTTGTCCGTTTTCGCGAACAATTTCAAGAGCATCTAAAATATTGGGTAGTTTACCGCCTTCTAAATCGAAGCGCACATCCACTACCGGACCGATTACTTGAGCAATTTTACCAGAATTTTTTGACATGATAAAAACAGTTTTTTTAATTTGGGTGCAAAGATAATATATGTTAACGTGAATGAAAAATATAATTTATTTTTTTGAGTTATAAAAAAACTATTATATTTGCACCCTGAATTTTTTGGGAGCTTAGCTCAGCTGGTTCAGAGCACCTGCCTTACAAGCAGGGGGTCACTGGTTCGAACCCAGTAGTTCCCACACTACAGGGCAACAATTCATAAAAAGATTGTTGCCCTTTTTTATTTCCCTTAGAACCGTTGGTTTTACTGCAAACTTGGTCAATCATTTCATTCACTTTTGCGGTTCGAACTATATTATTTACAAACGTGAACTTTGCAGGGAATATCGAACCGACTATACGTTGTTTTGTCGGCGCATCCGCTTTTTCATAAGCAATATCAAGGTTTAGAACCACTTTCTTGCAAGTATCTATTAATTTGTCATAAGAGGTAGTGTTTGAGCGAAATTTGTTTTCTTCAATTGTTAAACGAATAACATCCTCTTCAATCTTTACCTTTAATTCTTTATATTCAGATGGATTAAGCTCGCCGTCTATCATCAATAGTTGAGCATTTTTAAGGCGTTGTTTATTTTTAGCAATCTCATTCACTACTTTTTCTAATTCCGCTTTACTAAAGCCTGTATTATCTTTTAATTTCGCTTTTAAACCCGCCATTAAAAGTTCAATAGCTTGAGGATTTACCTTTATTGACTTTAGTTTTTTAGTAAACTCTTCATTTGTATCAGCGGCTTTAATTCTCTCCTTACAACCTTTGCTGCAATGATAGTAATAGAATTTATCTCCCGACCTTCCAGTAGAAGCAGAACCGGTTAATTGTCGCCCACATCTTGGACATTCTAAATATCCTCTTAATGGTAGTTCATCTCTAACGGTTTGCACTTTATTTGGGATATTTCTTTTACGCCCCGATAAAATATCTTGTACTGCATAAAACGTTTCATCATCTATAATAGCATCGTGAATACCCTCTACCCATTGTGCAGGTTCATCTTTATATGCACGAATAAATACTTTGCCAATGTATAGCTTGTTTCTTAAAATAGCAGGGAAAGCATTTTTTGTCAGTTTTAGCCCCTCTTTGTATAATATCTTTCTTAACTCTTCAATATTAAATAAGCCAGTTGCGAATTGTTGAAATGCCTTTTTAATTATTGCTTCGTCTTTGCCACCTTCAGGAACAATGATAGGTTTATTAATAGCGTCTCTTGTGTTTTTATACCCTTTTGGAAAATGCCCTAACCAACGCCCCTCTTTTTTTGCTCTACGCATTCCGTGAAAAACATTTAACGCCCTCCTATCATTATCAACTTCGGGTGCGGCTAAATAAATAGCTAACATTATTTTTTGTTCGGGAATTTCAAAATTTAGAGGTTGTTCGATTGCTTGCGGCTCTACTCCATATTTTTGAAGCGCATTAATTGTAATATATGCTTCAGAAACATTGCGAGAGAACCTGTCCCATTTTATGAAAATTAATAAATCAACCGAACTACTATTTTTTTTAAGGTAGTTCATAATATTTAACCATTGAGGTCGGTTAAATGTTTTGCCACTTTCATCATCATGGTAAAAGCCAATAATTTCAATATTATTTTGGTCGCAATGTTTAATAAGCCTTTCTTTTTGGTCGGCGGGACTGTATCCGTTATTTTGTTCATCGGTTGATACACGAGTATAAAGAATGGCTCTTTGTTTCATAACATTAACTTTTAAGTTGGTTCATCATCGTTTCTATATGCTCTATCAAGTATTTGGTTCATATTATCAATTCCATTTTTTTCAATTATAGTTAACGCTATTTCCGCTAAATTATCTAACCAATCGCGCATTTTAATTAGCTCATCATCGGTATAATTAATTTCTCCTTTAGCGACTGCCTTACGACACTCTGCTAATGATAATTTACTATTTCCGTAACTAACTAATTTCATAATTAGTTGGTTTTAGCAAAATAAATAATAGAAAAAGAACGAAATTAATAAGTTGAATTTCTTGCCTGATTTCGATACAAATATATTGATAATCAACCAGTTGAGTGTGTATTTTTATGAAATTTTCAAAATAGTTACAAACTATAATATGACTATTATGCTGAAAAAATTTGCCGATTGCTCCCATTTGTGGAGCGAAGATGCAGTAGAAAAAATGTTGACGAGAGCATAAGTGTATTTAACGGAACAACTCGGCACATATTGGTACATTTTTTCGGTACGAAATGTCTTGTCGCAATTAAGAAGTAATTGAGAAGTATTTAAAAATGATTGAAATGAATGCAAAAAGTTGACATTATTTGAAATTTATTTAGTTGTAGCGCAATTTAAGGCTGCTTTACATTTTGTAACTACTGAATATAGGAAATTACAAATGTTAAATTATTTTATATATTTACATATACAAATTTTGTTAGCTAAACAGACTCATAAAACGAATTACAGTATTATACCGCAATACCACGCAAGGGAGGAAACTTGGAGGTAAAAAAGTAATATCAACTAAAAATGAATACGAAGAGAAAATCAATTTTAATAATTGGAGCAAGTAATGGAGGGAAATCTACTACTATGCAAGCGGTTTGCAAAAAACTTAATCCAACAAAAGTTTTTAAGCTGTGTCCTAATGTGGATAATTACAAGGAAAGTAGTATCGAAATATCAACCCTTGACCATATTTTTAACGACACATTTATAATTGAAGTGAATGCGCAATTTGTATTGGTTTGTGCTGGAGCACCTACTGAGCAAAAGATTAAAATTACAATACTGATTGATATATGTATAGAGATAAACATTGATATTTCATTTTTTCTTGTTTCAATGCGCTCCTTTGAAAAAAAAGAAGGTTACAAAACTCAAATTGAATTGAGCAATAAAAGTCACATAATTCTAACGGAAAGAATATATAGAATTAATGATGATGATTATAAAAACACTAACGAATGGAAAGATAGAATTAACCGTATTACTAAATTGATTTTAGAAAATATTTAAACAAATGAAAAAAACAATGTACACATTAGCTACGTGTTTATTAGCACTTAGTATTAAGGCACAAACAATAACGCCTGTTTGCTTTAAACCCGCAGTTAATTACACAGCAGGAACACAACCGTTTGCTCTTACAAGTGCAGATTTTAATGGTGATGGAAAAAAAGATTTAGCAGTAGCTAATTTTAATTCGAAAAATGTTTCTGTTTTTTTAGGAACTGGCACAGGTACCTTTGGTGTACATACCAACTTTATTGTTGATAGTCTTCCTGAATCAATTACAAGTGCAGATTTTAATCGCGATGGGCATATTGATTTGGCTATTGCTAATGATGCTACAAATAACATATCTATTCTCTTAGGTAATGGTAGTGGTAGCTTTGGTGTAGCAACAAATTTTACTGTAAGCGCTAACCCTCGTTGTGTAATTAGCGCAGACTTTAATGGTGACACAATACCTGATTTGGCAGTTGCTGCTGCCGGAGCTAATAAGGTATCCATTTTATTTGGAAGTGGAAATGGAAGTTTTGTTGCTTCTTCAAATTATTCAGTAGGTACATTTCCTGAATCAATTACATGCGCTGATTTTAATAATGATGGAAAACTTGATTTGGCAACTGCCAATTATTCGTCAAATAATATTTCGATTTTATTAGGTAGTTCAGTAGGTCTCTTCTCGGTTCAGTCTACATTTTCTGGTGGGCTTAAACCTATATCAATTGTTCACGCAGACTTTAATTTAGACGGTAATATGGATTTGGCTACTGCAAATTATTCTTCTGGCGGAAATAATATAACGGTATTTTACGGAAATGGGCTTGCTAATTTTAACACCAACACTTCATTTGCACCAGCAGGAACAAATCCAAACTCAATTATAAACGCAGACTTTAACAATGATGGTTTTGTTGATTTGGCTGTGGCAAATAAAACCTCAAATGATGTTGCCATAGTCTTAAATGACGGTACCGGAAATTTTTTGACAACAAGCAACTATACTGTCGGTACATCCCCTTGGTCAATTACAAGTGCCGATTTTAATGGTGATGGAAAAGTTGATTTGGCAACGGCTAATGCATTAAGCAGCAATGCGTCTGTTTTATTAAACAGCCAACTAATTATCAGTATTACAGCAGCTACCCCAATTTTATGTAGAAATAATACAACCACACTTACAGCAAGCGGTGCAAACACCTATACTTGGAGCGGTGGTATTACAGGTAACGGTAGTAGCCAAGTAATAACGCCAACAGGTATAAATAGTAGTAGCTATATTATAAGTTATACTGTAGATGGTACAAATACTAATGGCTGCAAAAATACGGCTATTGCAACAATTACTGTAAACCCTTTGCCAACAGTAATTGCAACTATAAACACAGCAACCGTTTGTTTAGGAAATGTAGATACACTTACTGCAAGTGGTGCAACAACATACACTTGGAGCAGTAACGCAAGTAATGCTCACACAAACACGGTTTCAATTACGCCAAGTGTCAATACCACTTATACTGTAACGGGCAGAGATACTAATGGTTGTATAAATATAGCGATGGTATCGGTTTCAACACAAAGTTGCACAACAACAGGTATAAACCAATTTACAAATAGTAGAGGGCAACTATTGATTTACCCTAACCCTGTTAATTCAATTTTAAATTTAGAATTAAAAATGCAAAATGAAGTTCCGCAAATACAAGTTGTAGATATGCTTGGCAACATTTTAATTAAGAATGAAGAATTAAAAATGCAAAATGGCAGCTTTCAAATAGATGTAAGCAATTTGCAAAGTGGTGTTTATTTCGTACGTGTGGGTAATGCCACAACGAAGTTTATAAAAGAGTAAAATTATAGCCGCAGGGTCAACCGATAAGGAATATAATATAGAATGCAATCATTAGCTAACTTTTAATCATCTTGAGAATAAATATTACGTTTTACTTTAAAAGAGCATTCAAATCGAATGCTCCTTTTTTTGCACTTAATTTTAAGATATAGTTACCAACTGATTTTCAATCTGCTTATTAGCAAATCGTATTAAACTCTTTAACGAATCTTCTTTAATCATAGACTTGCGCAAGGAATGATTGTAATGCCCTTGTAATAATTTATTTTTAAGAAGCAAGCCAATATCTTTTGCGCTCCAACCAAATTTCTGTTCCAGTTCGGGGTATTTTTCTATTATCTGTGAGGGAGTTAGCATCCCCTTGTCATTTTTATTTATCATATATTTATTTACGTAATTTATGTACATCCCTTTGTAATTTCAATACCGTTGAAAGCAATGCTTCATTCGGCATAACTGGTTCAGGCAAATGAGCGCTGATATAATGAACGAATTTCCAAACCTCTTTCACTTTATTAGCTACAATCTCATACGGCTCATAAAGAGGGTTTAAAGAAGATAGCAAAAGCGTTTTATTTTTTTTAAGTTGATTACTGACTATTTTAAATACAACACCATCATCAAGTGTTACAATAATGAAAGCTGCCCCATCATTTATACTGTTTAAATCTTGCACGTATTCTCCAACGATATATGATTTATCAGGAATGGGCATCATAGAATCCCCACTAATCTGAAACACCCGATATTTTCTTTCCTTACTCAAAAAAGGTAATTGCATCGTTGGCAATTTCCGTATGTATTCCGTATCGCCATAACCATTGGTATAACCTGCCCTTGCCCTGACATTTACTATTTCAATATTCTCGTTATCCTTAGCATCCACTGTAGTTGCTAATATCCGCAACTTTGTTCCTGTGGTAAAAGCATCGTAGCCTTTTTCCAAATCATCTAACTGCTTTTCTGAAAATTTACTCAGGTCTATTTTCAATAGAATATCTACCGATATATTAAATGCCCTTGAAAAAGCAATTAAAAGCTCCGCTGTTGGATTTAAAACGATGGCGTTCTCATAGTTATTCAAAGCAGAACGAGTAGTTCCTATTTCGCCTGCAAATGCTTCTTGTGTTAAACCCTTCCGATTTCTTAAATATTTGATGTTTGAGCCTAAAAACATAGTTTTCTTTTTTGATTAAATTGTGTCATCTGTTTGTCTGTATTGCTGTCATAAAATTAATAAATTAAAATTTAACACAAAAATATTTATTAACAATTCAGTCAGCTAAATGTCTTTGTTAGCTTCAAAACCCTTACTGAATAGGTGTTTACAAACTTATGCACAAACTGCATAGTACCCCGTTATCACACCCCATTTTCGGGGACTACACCCCCATCACTCGTATTGTTCTGTACTCCAACTTCACGTTTGTTTGTGGTCTAAAAAATAAATTATGAATAAATATTTAAGCAGCACCGAATTAATTAAAAAGTATCCGGCTTTAACAAATCGCCTCTACTGGACTAAGCACACATTACGGTTTTTAATGTCGAATAAAATCCTGACAGGATATTATATCCGCAATACACGAACCACCATGATATTGCAAAGCTCCATAGTAGAACTTATGCGGTTTATGAAACAACAACCAAAAGAGCAAGAAGAACTTATAACTGAAACACTTTAATCATGGCAAGACCGATAAAAAATAATGCAGATTATTTTCCGCATAACTGCGACCTACGAAACGATAGGCGTTGCAGAGCCTTACGAAGTAAATTTAGTTTGGAAGGTTACGCCATTTTTATCATGCTGTTAGAGATACTAACCAATGCAAATCATTTTCAGGTTGAAAAAAAAGCAATGGAAATAGAATTAATTGCAGGGGATATAGATGTTGAAACGCAAAAATTACAGAGCATCATAAACTACTTAGTACAACTTGGTTTATTGATAGAAGAAAACGAATGTTTCAGTTCTCCCATTTTAGCCGACCTAAAAATAATTTTACAAGATGTAAGAAGTAGGGACAGAAAACGAAAAAGTACAGATAGCGGAGTTTTCCATACGGAAAACCCTCCTATAAAAAACATTTTCCATACGGATAATCTACAACAGAATACTGTTTTCCCTTTGGAAAACACACAAAGTAAAGTAAAGGAAAGTAAAGCAAAGGAAATAAAAGAAAAGGGAAATACAGAAAACCAAGCCCCCATTTTTTTTACTTCAGAAAATTCTATTCAGGAAAATATTTTAATGGCAAAAAATATTTTCTCTGCTCATGCGCCCAATTACGTTTGGGAAAAAGCAGATGAAGAAAATTTATTTTTTCTACTGCAAAAAATTATCATTGGCAAACCGACCTCGCAAAACACCGAACAACTGGCGCAAGCGTTTGAAAAATTCATACAAAAATTACCTGTGTACTGGCGCACAAAAAAATTCACGTTGCTACACTTGAATAAAAATTTTAATGAAATCAGCACAGAGATACTATCTACCGAAAAAATAATTGCGCCAAAAATTGTTACGCCAATCATTCACAGCAAGCCTGAGCCTGCAAGAGAACTCAGCGAAGAAGAAAAAAAACAAGCACGAACTACCATGCTGCAAGCTATCTCGGAAGGCTATGAAAAGTTTGTAGCAACAGGGCATCATGGGTTTTTGCCCTTGCACGTCATGTACGGAACGCTCGTGAATGAAAAAGTTTTGAAGCTCTCAGTCAAGCAACTTGAGAAGTACAGGCAGCAAGCCACCGAGAAGCGTAAAGCGGAATTACGCAAACCAAAAACCCCACATGAAGCAAAAACATTTCAGGCGATGTTAGACAATTTCAATGAAGAAATAAAAACTGGCAATGAAAAAAATCGCATCGACTATGAAATGAAAACCCTTGCCGTACAAGGCTTGTTTGATGAATTAAAAAATAAAAAAGTAGAAAAAATATTTAAAAAATAAGTAATGGAAAGCGGAATATATCTAACCATAAAAGATTTAATGACCCTAACAGGTTTGTACAGTTATAGCGGTGCAGGCAAGGCTCACAGGACAATCAGAGAGGCAATAGCTCACAATAAAAGAAAAATTACCGTTCGTGAATATTGCGAATATGAGGGAGTTTCTTATGATGAAGTTTGGACGTTTTTGCGTTCAAAACCCGATAAAAAAAGTACCAATAAGTAGCAAGATGTACCCGATTGTACCCTTTCTCGCAAGGCTGTTTTGCGTTCTGTGCACCTTCGCCTCCGAACAAAACGCAAAACATGGATTACACAAAAACATTGCTCATCATCAACAGCCTGCTACTGGCATTAATCAGTTTATTGTTTTTTGTAGCAGGTTATTTTCTTCAGGATTTACACAAAGATTTTAAAGCTCTCATCGAGCGTGTAAATAATCTCTACACCGATTTACAAACCCATATCAATTGGTTTGACAAAATCTCAAACCTGTTTCAAAAACAGATTGAAAACCTTGAAACCAAAATCAAGGAGTTAGAAGAAAGAATTAACGCTAATAAAAAATAATCATGAAAGCAGCTTTTCAAAGAAAATTAGAAAGCGGAGCGGAATATGATTATTTATTTCCTCAAGCGAACGGCAATGAAAAAACTATTAAGTGGGATGCCAACGTGTATGATACACTTGACTTCATTCCGAAAATAGTTTACGAAACATTAAGTCATACCAAAGCATTATCAAAACTTTTAAAAGGAGAATCGGTCTATGAAACGTGTAACAATATTTGGGACTTTGTATATAATCACATACAGTACCACCATGATAAAGAAGGTACAGAACAAGTACGAAGCCCCGCTCGTTCATGGATGGATAGAATACGAGGAGTGGATTGCGATTGCTATACAGTTTTTGTCAGCAGTATTTTAACCAACCTGCATATACCGCACACCTACCGCATTACAAAATACCATAACAAAGATTACTACCAACACATCTATCCGATAGTACCCTTAACCGATGGTAGTTACATCACGATTGATGCGGTAGTAAACAAGTTTAATCACGAAGAACCCTTCACCTATAAAAAAGACACACCCATGAACCTAACCTATCTAAACGGCATTGATGCTGAAGAAGAAAATCAATTGATGGCAATTATGCCCATCAACGACCTAACTAAACTGCCCGACTTTCAAGACTTTGACGGACTTGGAAAAATAAAAATCGGTGGCATTTTAAAAACAATTGCTCATGCGGCAAACAAAGCAAATCCTGCGGCGGTGCTTTTACGCTTGGGTGTACTGGCTTCTATGAAACTTAATCTGTTTCAGATACCAAAAAATTTGCGCTATGCGTATTTAACCGATGCGCAAGTCAAAGAACAAAATCTTGACGAACACAAAATAGAAAAGCTGCGAAAAATAAAAACAAAACTGGAAGCTATTTTTTTTGGCGCAGGTGGCGAAGAAAAAATCTAAAGAAAGCCATGTTAACTGGCAGAGGAAATAAAGACCATAGCGTAAGCGGCACAGATGATTTTGATATAAATACTCCGTTGCGTGAATTATTATCAGGTGTTTATGATGATGAATTTACAGAGAGCGAAAGGGAAGTTCACGGACTTGGCGACCCTGCAACAGGAACGGCTATTGCCGCCGCAACAACGGTACTCGCCGCTATTGCCGCAGTAATTAAATCAGTAGGCAGTATTAAAAAAGGTGGTGCAGCAACTACCGCAGCAGATGGAAGCGCATTGCCTGCCGATAACTCAGGAAGCGGAACGAGTGCAGATGACGAAGCAAATGCACTACCCAGTTCAAACGTGAGAAAAAAAGCAACGGATTTAGCTAAGACAGGCGATACAACACCGACCATAATAGATACCACAGATGATACCGCACAAAAACCAACCGGTATGGGAGCTATGAAAGCATGGGTTAAAGAACACCCCGTTAAAACAACCGTGATTGGAGTTGCGGCAATATCAATCGTAGCGTTTGGAGTTTTTGAGATACATAAACACCGCCATCATAAAGTAGCTGTTTCAGGTGTGCCACACAATCGCAAAAAGAAGCGTGGCAAAAAGCATAAAAAAACCGCTATCGCTTTATTATAAATCAACAAAAAACAAAAACAGTTTAACCAATAAATAAAATGAAAGCAAAACGCAAAAGTAGAAAACGAAGAAAGCACCATCATGGTGGTTTACATGGCGCAGCATTACCCAAAGAGTTTAATGCAAAAATAAAAGCGACCGCAATGGAAACAGGTAAGGATATTCTTATCGGTGTTATCGGTGGCGGTATCGCAGGTTTGCTGTTAGGCAAATCTTCTTTACTCATCGGCGCAGGCGTAACAGGCTACGGACACTTTGAGAACAAACCTTTCTTCCGAACATTCGGGTTGGGCATGATGATGGGCGGCGGTGCAACCGCAGCGCAGCAAGCTATGAGCGGACTTAGTCCCGATGACATCAAAGCTCGTATCGTAAGTTTTAAAGACAGCTTCATTTCAAAATTATACTTGGATAAAGTATTTACGGATGGGGCGAAAAAGAAAACAGTGGAGGGTGCAGACGAAGATGTAGTAAACATGGACGGTTTAGGAGAGAATGACCTTGACTTTTCTGCCCTTACAAGAATGGAGCAACAAGTGTTGCAAAGCGGACATGAGTT
>JBDTJJ010000070.1:0-4351 GCA_039935895.1 Bacteroidia bacterium
AATAGTTAATAGGCAATAGTTATTATATGTATTTTCAATTTACTATTCGCTATTAACTAATTACTGCTTACTTTTGCGTAAGATATGGCATCTGCAAAAAACTCTTCTGTAAAGTATATTTTAATAACGTGGCTGATAATTATCAGTCCGGTATTATTGTTTTTTTCATTAGTGATGTTAACCTCTATGGGCACCTTTGGCGAGCTTCCGGAGGTAGAAGAACTTCAAAATCCTAAAAATAATTTGGCCTCTATTGTTTATAGTAGCGATGGAAATGTATTAGGTAAATTCTACAAAGAAAACCGTGTAAATGTAAAATACAGTGAGCTTAGCCCGAATTTAGTAAACGCCTTAATTGCCACCGAAGATGCCCGCTTTTTAGAACATAGCGGCGTAGATTTAAAAGCCTTATTTCGTTCGGTTACAGGAGTAGTTACGGGCAAAACAAGTTCTGGTGGCGGAAGTACGCTTACGCAACAGCTGGCAAAAATGCAATTTCCAAGAGAGAATTTAAGCAAATTTCAATTGGTGTTTCGTAAAGTAAAAGAATGGATTATTGCTGTTCGATTAGAAAAACTGTACACCAAGCAAGAAATTATGGCAATGTACCTAAACAAATTTGATTTTTTGAATTTGGCTGTAGGTGTAAAATCGGCCTCGCAAATTTATTTTAATACAAGTCCTGATAAATTAAATATACCACAAGCAGCTATGTTGGTTGGTATGGCAAAAAACCCTTCTTTATTTAATCCGGTAAGATTTGCAGACAGAACGCAACAACGCCGTAATGTAGTGTTGCATCAAATGGTTAAGTACGATTATCTTCCGCAAGCAACCTACGATTCACTTAAAACACAACCTTTACATTTGGTGTTTCGACCCGAAGATCATAACGATGGTTTAGCTACTTATTTTAGAGAATACCTGCGCGATAATTTTTTAAAAGAATGGTGTTTAACGCACAAAAAAGAAAATGGAAAATCGTATGATATTTACCGCGATGGATTAAAAATTTATACCACCATCGATTCTCGAATGCAAAAATATGCCGAGGAAGCTGTAACCGAACACATGAGTGCTTTGCAAGCCTTGTTTTTTAAAGAATGTAAAACGAAAAAGAACGCGCCTTTTGCCTGGAATGTAAATAAAGACGAGATTAAAAATATTATGCAAAGTGCTATGCACCGCAGCGATAGATGGAGAAATATGAAGGCTTCGGGAAAATCAGAAGATGAAATTAAGGCTTCGTTTCAAGTCCCAATAAAAATGACCGTCTTTAGTTGGCATGGAGAGATTGATACCACCATGACTCCCTACGATTCGATACGTTATTACAAAAGCTTTTTACAAACCGGTTTTATGGCTATGCAACCTCAAACCGGTTATATAAAAGCCTGGGTTGGCGGCATTAATCACACACATTTTCAATACGATCACGTAAAAATTGGGAAACGCCAAGTGGGTTCAACCTTCAAACCTTTTATTTATGCCTTAGCCATTCAAGAAGGGTATTCACCTTGCTATCGTATTCCAAATGTCCGCACTTGTATCACCACCGAAACCGGAGAAGAATGGTGCCCTGATAACTCAGCCGGAGATGAAAAAATGGAAGGCAAAATAATGACCTTGAAAATGGCTTTGGCTAATTCTCTAAACTATGTGAGTGCCGCTTTAATGAAAAAATTTGGCCCAAATGCAGTAGTTAGTTTGGCTAAACGAATGGGCATTACTTCGCACTTAGATGTTGTGCCAGCTTTATGCTTGGGCATTGCAGATATTTCGGTTTACGAAATGGTGGGCGCTAATTCAACTTTTGCTAATAAAGGCACCTATGTTCAACCCATTTTTGTTACCCGAATTGAAGATAAAAACGGCAAAATTTTAGAAGAGTTTGTACCAAAAACCGAAGAGGTTTTTAATGAAGAAAAAGCCTTTGTTATGTGCGAGTTAATGAAAGGCGTTGTGCAATACGGAACGGGCTCGAGGTTGCGTTATAAATTTGGTTTAATGAACCCAATTGCAGGTAAAACTGGTACCACTCAAAATAATAGCGATGGTTGGTTTATTGGCTTCACGCCTGATTTAGCTGCCGGTTGCTGGGTTGGTGGCGAAGATAGGGCGGTGCATTTTAATACTACCGAGCAAGGACAAGGAGCCAGCATGGCGTTGCCAATTTGGGGTAAATTCTTTCAGAAGGTGTATGCCGATAAAACTATTAAAATTGGCAAAGGAGATTTTGCGCGTCCGGCTAAAATGAGCGAAATAGAGCTTGATTGTAGTAAATATGATGATGATTTAAAGCAAACAAACGACGAACATTCGGGCGATAAAGACCCCTTTGATTTGTAATAAAAGCTATTAACTGCACAACAACGCATTTACCGAATAAAATATTTTTTTTTCGCAAATAAAATCATAAACTTGTAGAGACTATTTAAGTTCTATTTAATAGCTTTTTATGATGAAAAAGATAACTATATTATCCGTTTTTGCGGTATTTGCCTTAGCCTCGTGTGGTGGAGATAAAAATAAAAACAAAGATACTGCATCCGCTACCGAAGCAAAGGGTGGCAGAGTATATGGTGGTTGCCTGCACTTATCGGAAACTGAATCTTACCAAAGCTTAAATCCAAGTTCAATTATTGATGTTACTTCTAACTTTATTGCTACTCAAATTTACGACGGATTAGTTCGTTTAAATAACGCTACACTTAAGGTTGAGCCTGCCATTGCCGAAAAATGGGAAATTGATGCAACAGGTACTAAATATACATTTCACTTAAAAAAAGGAGTTGCTTTTCAGGATGATAAATGTTTTTCGGGTGGAGTTGGTCGCGAAGTAAAAGCTGCCGATTTTAAATATTCATTTGAATTGTTATGTAAAAATATACCAAGTAACGAAGGCTATTTCAGCACATTTAAAGACCGTGTTAAAGGCGCAAACAATTACTACGAAGGCAAAGGAGAATTAGATGGCGTTAAAGTTATTGATGATTACACGCTTGAAATTACTTTAGAACACCCAAGCACAGTTTTTTTGCAAATTCTATCCGAATCGTTATGCGGTGTAGTTGCTAAAGAGGCAGTTGATAAATATGGCAAAGACATGAAAATTGGCGCAGGTGCTTTTGTGTTTGATGCGGCTAAATCAACTAAAGATAAAATTATCTTACTAAAAAATCCAACCTATTATGGTACAGATTCGTTAGGAAATAAATTGCCTTTTTTAGATTCTGTAATCGTT
The DNA here is from genome assembly GCA_039935895.1 of Bacteroidia bacterium. Lineage (GTDB taxonomy): Bacteria > Bacteroidota > Bacteroidia > B-17B0 > Aurantibacillaceae > PALSA-968. The sequence goes on from JBDTJJ010000070.1 coordinate 3,245, forward strand.
TACATCATTCCGGTAAAAGATCAGGAATTAGCTTTGTTTAAAGACGGAAAATTAGATATGATTACTTCTCTTCCATCTCAATCAATTAAAGAAATGGTTGAAACTCAAATACAAGATTTTCAAAGTGCACCGCCAAAATATTTGTTAGATAATGCTGCCGAAATGATTACGCAGTATTATACATTTAATGTTAGTCGCCCACCATTTGATAACCCAAAAGTGCGTAAGGCGTTTAACATGGCAATTAATCGTAAAAAAATTGTAGAAGATGTTTTAAATAACCAAGCATTTGGTCCGGCTATAAACGGCTTTACACCATCTACTTTTTCGGGGTATGACATTTCTAAAATTAAAGGTTATGATTATGATGTTGCCGAAGCAAAAAAATTATTAGCCGAAGCAGGCTATCCTAACGGAAGAGCATTTCCTCCGGTTAAAATAATTTTAAACAGCGGTGGCGCACGTAACACCAATGTGGTTGTTGAAGTACAAAAGGAACTGCTTGAAAACTTAAACGTAAATGTTGATTTTGAAGTAATTCCAATGTCACAAAAATTAGAGCTTGCTTCAACCGGGCAAATGGATATTGTACGCGATGCTTGGGTAGCTGATTACCCTAGTCCGGAATCTTTTTTAAGCGTATTTTATGGAGCAGGCGTTCCTAAAGATGCTGCACAAAAATCGTATCCAAATACCGCGCGTTACAAAAACGCACAGTTTGATAAATATTTTGAAATGGGTAGAGACGCTATTAACAGAGATAGCAGTTTTGCTTATTTTATGAAAGCAGAACAGCAGTTAATGAACGATGCACCTATGATAGCTTTGTGGTATGATGGTAACTACCGTTTAACACGTTACGGCATACAAAATGCAAATACAAATGCAATGCGTTACCGTAACTTATCCGATGTGTATATTAAAGCGCCGGTAGCAACAGCAAAAATTGAAAATAAAGATTCTGTAAAATAATCACCTAATAATTTTAGTAAAACCCTCGTATTGTGCGGGGGTTTTTTTTTGTAATGAGTTTTGATTATTACCAAATACTTCAAGTTAATTCTTCAGCTACACATGCTGAAATTAAAGCATCGTATCGTAGATTGG
>JBDTJJ010000071.1:0-4010 GCA_039935895.1 Bacteroidia bacterium
CTGAGTCAGATGATACACAACCCAGATGTAAATAAAGATTTAATTGATAACGGCGTACAGTTTTTACAAGATACCAATGGCAAACAACTTATTTCGTTTGATGAGCTTACAACTGATGATGTAGTTATTATTCCTGCCTTTGGTGCGACTTTACAAGTAGAAGAGTTGTTACAGCAAAAGGGAATAGAGGTGGCGAAGTATAATACAACTTGTCCGTTTGTAGAACGCGTTTGGAAAAAATCTGAACAGATAGGCAAAGAAAATTATACCATTATTATTCACGGAAAATATACACACGAAGAAACCCGTGCAACTTTTTCACGCAGTGCAAAAAGCGCACCTGCTATTGTAGTGAAGGATTTAACCGAGGCAAAAAAATTAAGTGATTACATTACCGGAAATAAAAACGTTGAATTATTTTACGAAGAGTTTAAAGATAAATTTTCTGAAGGTTTTGATGTTACCAAGCATTTGCAAAATGTAGGTGTAATAAACCAAACTACCATGTTGGCAACTGAAACACAGGAAATTGCCGAGCATTTTAAGCAAGTAATGATTACTAAATACGGCGCAGAAAACACCAAACAACATTTTGCCGATACACGAGATACGCTTTGCTATGCCACCAATGAAAACCAAGATGCCACGTATGGTTTATTGAAAAGTGATGCAGATTTAGCAGTTGTAGTTGGTGGTTACAATAGTTCTAACACATCTCATTTGGTAGAATTATTGGCGCAGAAATTCCCAACTTATTTTATTTCTTCAGATAAAGAAATAGAATCTAAAACATTGATACATCATTTTGATTATCCGAATCACAAAAATGTAAGCACTGAAAATTTTATTCCTAAAAAAGATAAAGTAAATATTATACTTACCAGCGGCGCTTCTTGTCCGGATGCAGTTGTAGAGCGCGTTTTAAATAAACTGCTTAGTTGTTTTGAAAATGTAAAGACAAAAGAAGAAGCTTTAAGTTTTATGAAATCTGCTTTATAGATTTATTCGCGTTAGGGATTGAAGAAAAAATCCTCTTTATGAAATCCTTTTTCAGCATTCATTAATGCAAATTTAAAACAATAAAAACTAATTAATAAATCGCCGTAACGCCAAAATTATCTATATAATTTTTTGAACAGTATTAAAATTTGTGCAAATTAAATTTAAACCCGGGGTTTTGCCTTTTTCAATAGAGCCGAATTTATTTTCAATCCCTAAATATTTTGCGCCGTTTATAGTTGCGTAGGTTAGTAAATCGTTCCGGTCAATAGTTGGAAAATGTTTGTGCAATGTTTTTAGTTCGTCAAAAATACTTAAGCTCCAATTGCTGGCGTAGCTATCGGTTCCAAGGGTAATGGCACAATTATTTTGTGTAAATAAATTTACATTGGGTACTTTCTTTTCTATGTACAAATTGGCATTTACACAAAAGCACCAAAACAAATTTTTGTTGTAATTATTTGCAAATAAAATATCAGCTTTATTTGTAAACGTATTGTGTACTAATTGCAATTTATTTGTTGCGGGCAAATGCGGCAATATAGCTTGCAAACTAGTTTTTTTAGGTGCCTGCCAATTATCGTTAGGGATGTTGAAGTAATTTAATCTATCTAAAATACTGCCTTTTTTCTCTAAGAAAAATAAATTTTCGTCTTCTGTTTCTTGATTATGAATGGTTAAAATAGAATTGTTTTTTTTAGCATACTCGCTAAATAAGTTTAATAATTTTATGGAAGCGGAATATGGTGCGTGCGGCGTAATAGATGATTGCTGCCAGGTTTTATCGCCTAAAAAAGCTTGCAATTCATTTTGCAAATTTAGTCCGCGTTCAAAAGCTGCATCGGCACGAGTTTCATCAAAAGCATAAATCTCTAAAAAGTTGTGGTAATAAATTTTAGATTTTGTTTTATAATTAAACGAGTTTGCCGTGTTAGAAATATCTCCAACAGCCACAATTCCGTTAGCAAACATTTCTTCATCAGCATTTTTTATTGCTTCAAAAACTTCGTTGTCGTTTGGTTTTTTTAAACTTTCTACTTCTTTAATAAAGGCGTGAAGTCCTTGGCCGGCTTGTATTTTAGCCTTCATAAACGAAAGCTCCAAATGGCAATGTGTATTTACAAAACCAGGACAAATAAAACCATCATACCTTTTTATTTTTAAGGCATCAATTTCATTTTCATTAACCAAATCAATAATTAAACCTTGTTCGTCAATTACAATAACCTTGTTTTCAACCGGTTTTGTATTGATGGTGTAAATTTTATCGGCACTAATAAATTGCATGGCGCAAAATTACCAAAAACAGCCACAGATTTCGCTGATTTCGCAGATAAAATAATCTGTGCGTTCTGTGCAATTTGTGGCTTATCTTTGTAACATGTCTAACAAAAAAGATATACGCGCTTTATCGGCAGAACAAATCAATTCTTTTTTAAAAGAAATGGGGCAGCCTGCGTTTCGTGCAAAACAAATTTGGCAATGGCTTTGGCAAAAAAGTGCGCATAGTTTTGATGACATGAGCAATCTCTCGAAAGACCTGCGCCTATTACTTTCTGAACACTTTGTAATTAATGCCGTTAGTATTGATGAGATGCAAATTAGCAGCGATCGTACTATAAAATGCGCTATGAAATTATTTGATGGCAATGTGGTTGAAAGCGTTTTAATTCCGACTGAAACACGCATGACGGCTTGTATCTCATCGCAGGTTGGTTGTAGCTTAACGTGTAAATTTTGTGGCACCGGAAGGTTAGATCGTTTACGAAATTTAAATGCGGACGAAATTTATGATCAGGTTGTTTTAGTTAATAATCTGGCAAAGCAAAAATACAACCAACACCTCTCAAACATAGTATATATGGGCATGGGCGAGCCTTTGCTTAATTATGCCGAGACTTTAAAATCGGTTGAACGAATTACTTCGCCCGATGGTTTAGGCATGAGTCCGCAACGCATTACAGTTTCTACCGCAGGTATTGCCAAAATGATTAAAAAACTGGGAGATGATCAAGTCAAGTTTAATCTCGCACTTTCGCTGCACGCAGCCAACGAAGAAAAACGAAATTACATTATGCCAATTAATGAAAGCAACTCGCTGGAGAATTTGGCAGAAGCTTTAAACTATTTTTACGATAAAACAGGCACACGCGTAACCTTTGAATACATTGCTTTTAAAGATTTTAACGACTCATTAATTGATGCTAAAGAGCTTGCAGCTTTCTGCAAAAAAGTGCCTGCAAAAATTAATATTATCGAATACAATCCTATTGATGACGGTGAGTTTAAACAAACCAGTTCTGAAAGATTAACTGCCTTTAAAAATCATTTAGAAGGTAAGGGACTTATTGTAAACGTGCGCCGTAGCAGAGGTAAAGATATTGATGCAGCCTGCGGACAGCTTGCTAATAAAAATAAATCTGCACAAAAATTTAAGTAACAAATTGTTTTGGGCGTTCCGGCTCTTCGTCATTTCGATCGATTCAAGAAATCTCTGACGCCGTCGGGCTTTTCGCTTAAAGCTTTTCGGGTACAAAAAGGCTTTCTTGCTGCAATCCCTAACGCAAATACATCTTAATTTAGAATTAAAAAATTTGTAAATTAGCATCTTAAAATAATATACTTTTTATGTGTGGAATTGTAGGATATATTGGAGAACGACAAGCGAACCCTGTTTTAATTAAAGGCTTGCATCGCTTAGAATACCGCGGTTATGACAGCTCAGGAGTTGCTATGATTTCGAATGATGGCAAACTAAATGTTTATAAATGTAAAGGCAAAGTATCTGATCTTGAAAAATTTACCGAGGGCAAAGATAAAACAGGCACTATTGGCATTGGACATACACGTTGGGCCACGCATGGCGAACCAAATGATGTTAACGCACACCCGCATTCATCACAAAGCGGAAACATTGTTTTAATACACAATGGTATTATTGAAAACTACGCATCTATTAAAGAAAATTTAGAAAAACGCGGACATACTTTTGTTAGTCAAACCGATACCGA
>JBDTJJ010000072.1:0-20146 GCA_039935895.1 Bacteroidia bacterium
GTCATTCATTCGCATTATAAATTGGCAAAAGAGTTTGATTTAAAAGGAATTCATTTGACGGAGAAAGAAAGAAAATCAAAGAGAATTAATTCTACTTTGAAAATCATATCCACTTCTTTTCATTCGACAACCGAAATTTTAAAAAACAGAAGAAAATATGAGTATGTTTTTTTGAGTCCGGTATTTGACAGCATTAGTAAACAAGGCTATAAAAGCAATTTTAGTTTAGAAGAGTTAAAGTTTTTTTTAAAAAGAAAGAAAAACATCATTGCTCTTGGCGGAATTAATGCTGAAAATATTGAATCGGTAAAACAAAAAGGATTTGCAGGGGCTGCTATACTTGGTTCTATTTGGGAGACTAAAAATCCAGCGAAGAGTTATAACGAACTTGCGTTAAAAATCAAGTAAGCCATTTTTTAAATTCGAGATTTTTGTAAAACCATTTTCTTTTAAAATAGAAATGGCTTTTTTGCTTCTTACACCGCTGGCGCAATGCACAATAACTTCTTTTTCTTTATTTATTTTATACAAATTATTTACAAGTGTATTTAACGGAATTAAAACTCCACCAATATTTTTTGCTTGATATTCATTTTCTTCACGTACATCAATCAATTGAAAATCCTCTTTGTGTTTTATTTTTTCTTTCAGTTCTTCGGCAGAAATTTCTTTTATCGTTCCGCAAAAAGTATCGTAATTAATTAGCTTATTAATTTTTTTATTTTTAGGATTTGCAATTATATCGAACGTATTAAATTGCATTGTTAAAGCATCAAAGGTTATTAATTTTCCACTTAATGCTTCTCCAATTCCTGTAATAATTTTAATGACTTCATTGGCTTGTAATGTGCCTACAATTCCTGGCAACACACCAATTACACCAACTTCGGCACAATTAGCCATATCGCCATCAACTGGAGGCTCAGGATAAAGACATCTATACGTTGGTCCGTTTTGAAAATTAAAAATACTTACTTGCCCGTCAAATTTATAGATAGAACCAAACACTAAAATTTTATTTAAAATTACGCAAGCATCATTTACTAAATAACGTGTGGCAAAATTATCAGAGCCATCAACAACAATATCATATTGAGAAATAATATCAAGTGCATTCTTACTTGATAGCTGATCATTGATTGCTGTTAACTGTATATATGGATTTTGTCTGCTCAATTTTTCTTTAGCAACTTCTGCTTTATATTTTCCAACATCTTCCAGGTTGTATAAAATCTGACGCTGTAAATTACTTTCATCTACTTTATCAAAATCTATAATGCCAATGGTGCCAACCCCAGCTGCAGTTAAGTATTGCAAAACCGGACAACCTAAACCGCCTGCACCAATAACCAATACTTTTGCTTGTTTTAATTTTTGTTGTCCTACTAATCCTATTTCAGGAAGTATAATGTGACGCGCGTATCTTTTTAATTCTTGCTCGCTCATTTTTGTATGCCAAATAAAGTGGTGTCCCAGTCTTTCCACACAGGTTCGTAGCCTTGCTGCTTAATCATACTCGCAATTTCTTTTGAAGAGCGCTCGTCACTAATTTCAAATTGCTCTAACGATTGTGGTTCAACCGCATAACCACCCGGGTTTGTTTTAGAACCCGCACTCATGCTGGTAATGCCGAGTTTAATAATATTATTTCTAAATCTTTCATCTTCCCTTGTGGAAATAGAAAGCTCTACTTCTTCATTAAAAATTCTGTAAGCACAAATTAATTGCACCAACTCTTTATCATTCATAAAAGCGGTAAACGATTTCATTAATGAATTTTCTTGCGTGCCGACTTCAATTGGTCGTAAGCGCGGAAATGAAATTGAATATTTTGTTTGCCAATATGTTTTCTCTAAATAATCTAAATGTGCGGCGGTAAAAAAACAATCGGTGCGCCAATCTTCCAAACCAATTAAAACACCCAAGCCAATTTTATGAACGCCTGCTTTTCCAAGCCTGTCAGGCGTTTCAATTCTATAATCAAAATTAGATTTTTTACCTTTTGGATGATGTATTTTATAATTTTCTCTATGATATGTTTCCTGATAAACTAAAACCGTATGTAATCCTTCCGCTAATAAAGTTTCATAATCGGCTTGATCAAGTGGCTGAACTTCAATAGAAATATTAGAAAAATGCGGACGAATTAATTTTATCGCATGTCTCAAGTAATCAACACCTACCGTTTGATTTGCCTCTCCGGTAACCAACAACACATGGTCGTAACCCATTTGCTTTATCGCTTCAACTTCTTTTAAAATTTCATCGTCGCTAAGTGTTTTACGTTTTATTTTATTATCTAAACTAAATGCGCAATACGTACAAATATTCTGACACTCATTGCTCAAATACAAAGGCGCATACATTTGTATAGTTTTACCAAAACGCTTTTGTGTTAGCGAATGACTTAGCTGTGCCATCTGCTCTAAATAAGGCATTGCCGCAGGAGAAATTAACGCTTTAAAATCTTCGAGCGTACGTTTTTCTTTTTGTAAAGCCTGCAAAACATCAGCACTTGTTTTTGCAAGAATGCTTTGTTTTACTTCTTCCCAGTTATATGTATTGAATATTTCTTTAAACATTTTATTTCTCGCAGAGTGTCGCTGAGTTTTACACAGAGGCGCGCAGATTTATAATTTATTTACTATTCTAATGATGGATTCTTTTAACGAAGATGAATTAAAGTTAATTAAAAACCCCAGTTTTTTATTTGATAATTTTAAATAAGTGAGTAGTTGTTTGTTATGAACATCTGTTAAAGATTCAACTGATTTTATTTCTACAATTACTAAGTCATCGACCAATATATCTAATCTAAAACCAACATCCATTTTAATATCAGCGTAAATCATCGGCACACCAATTTGACTTTTCACATTATATCCTAAAGCTCTTAATTCGTAGATAAGAGCAGTTTCGTAAACAGATTCCAACAACCCAGGGCCTAAAGCGGTATGAATCTTAAAGGCTGCGCCTCGTATGTCGTATGATATTTGATTTTCTTCTTTTTCCATCTGTGAAACTCTGCATTTAACTTTGCGTTACTCTGCGAGAAATTTTTTAATGCTGCACGATAAACTTTTGTACGCTGTTTCCTACTCTAATAATATAAACTCCGTTTTGCAAATTGCTTATGTTAATATTCGAATGGTTAGTACTTAATGATTGCTTTAAAATTTCATTTCCTAAAACATCTTCAATCTTCATTTCTTGATGTGTCATATTGCTAGAATTGATTTCAATATTTAAAATTTCAGAACTTGGATTGGGGTAAATTTTTATTTCGGGGTTTTGGTTGTGTAGTTGAAAAATACTTGATCTACTACAAGTTGTTATCCCTGGTGAAATATTACCCGTGTTAGAATCTACCACTTCATTTGTACTTATGGGGGTGGCATCACAAAATCTAAAGCTACCCTGCATAATACCCGTATTAACCGAACTATCTTGCACAGAGAAACTACCATAAGGACTACCCCTTACTGTATCAGCGTTATACCAACTGCCTTGTATGTTGATAGTCCCTTCGTTTGCAAAATTAGCATTGTGTGTGCTTGGGTTACTGTTGTAAAAATTCCCTCCAATTGGAAGTGCAACTCCTTGATAATTACTAAAACGTCCAGTATTTCGTAAATCTCCGCTTAATGAAAATGAATTGCCTTCATTATAGAAAGAACCATTATTTACAAGAGAAATTCCATTAACAGGAAAAGGGGGAAGAGAGTTAAACTCCATTACACCGTAATTTTCAATCCAATTGATAGTCCCACCAGAAAGCATATAAAATATTGCGCCACTTGCATTGATAAGATTATTTATTTGTGTAGAGCCGTCATTTTCAAAATTATATGCGTTGTTCACGCTATCAGCAATAAAAGTGCCTTGATTTTCAAATACCCAAGAATTAGCTAAAGAAGTCACAGCCATTGTTGCCCCGGAATAATTGAATAACTCGTAAGAGCTACTTAATATAATAAAGTGATTAACATTAACGATACCATAATTATCAAAATGACAACCATTAACTAAAATGTCGCGTAAACCGTTATCTTGCTGCAAAGAACCAATATTATCTATGTAAAGCCCACTTGTGCTTGTAGTAAAACTGATGTTTGTGTTTAATGTTACTTGATGATAAATAGTTACGCTATAATTTGCTGTTGGTATACAGTTGCAGTCCCACGTATTAGGATTTGTCCAATTACCACTTTGTATCGATGAGGTCGTTTGCCCTTTCGCAAAAAACACATTTGCTATAAAAACAATTAAAAGTATCTTTTTCATTGTATAATTTATTAATTCTATTAAAGGTACAATATTTAATCCAAAAACGCTGTAAGCGGACTACTAGCTTCTGCAAAGTTTTTAGGCTTTGCTAATTTTGCTTCATACGCCATACGGCCTGCTTCAACAGCCATTTTAAAAGCTACCGCCATTTGCACCGGGTTTTCTGAAACAGCAATAGCTGTGTTTACTAAAACAGCATCAGCTCCCATTTCCATAGCTTCTGCTGCGTGCGATGGCGCTCCAATTCCTGCATCAACTACAACTGGTATTTTACTTTGCTCAATTATAATTTCTAAAAAATCACGGGTGCGCAAACCTTTGTTACTGCCAATTGCAGAACCCAAAGGCATAACGGCAGCTGTGCCAACTTCTTCTAATCGTTTGCACAAAACTGGGTCGGCATGAATGTACGGAAGTACCATAAAACCAAGCTTCACTAATTCTTCAGCAGCCTTTAAAGTTTCAATAGCATCGGGTAATAAATATTTTGGATCAGGATGAATTTCTAATTTCAACCAATTTGTTTCTAAAGCTTCTCTTGCCAATTGAGCTGCAAATACGGCTTCTTTGGCATTACGAACGCCTGATGTGTTTGGCAATAAATTAAATTGCGTGTGAGAGAGATGCTTTAAAATATCATCGCTATCGCTGGTTACATCTACTCTTTTTAATGCAACGGTTACTAATTCAGAACCTGATGCAAGCAAGGCTTCTTCCATTAATGAAGATGAAGAAAATTTTCCGGTGCCTGTAAATAAACGTGAATTGAATATTTTTCCTGCTATGACTAATGGTTTCATTTTAATTCGTTTTTATTTGTAAGTGAGTTGCTATTCCCCTCCAAGGAGGGGAATAGTTTTGTCATAAATTCTTGCACAGTTTCTTTTTTGTTTTCGGCATGTGTAATGGCACTGGCAACGGCAACACCATAAACTCCGGTATTAAATAACCCTTCTACATCAGTAGCAACAATGCCACCAATGGCGATAATAGGTGTAGAAATGTTTTCTTGTTTGCACCAATTGGTAATAATTTGGTAGCCGTCTAAACCTAAAATAGGACTTAAATTTGCTTTGGTAGAAGTGTAACGAAAAGGACCAAGCCCAATATAATCAACTCCCGAAGCAGCATGCATTTTTACATCTTCAAAGGTATTGGCTGTGCCTCCAATAATACAATCGGCGCCTAAAATTTCCCTCGCTTTATCTGTCGGCATATCCTGTTTTCCTAAATGGACTCCATGCGCACCAATTTCTTTTGCCAAAGCTACGTTGTCGTTTATAATAAGTTTTGCGTTGTGCTTGTTACAAATTAAAAGTGCTGCGCTTGCAATGGTTTTCCATTCTTCGTAAGGTTTATCTTTCAATCGTAATTGCACCCAATCAACTCCTGCTTCGCAAGATTCTTTAATCAAATCAAGGTGCGTTTTACCGGCTACGTCTTGTGTTATATAATGTAATCTCGAAATCATAATTTGTGATAGCCTAACAATGTTTTATTACTATTTAATATTTTCTCGGTGTATTGTTTTGCTTTTAAACAAGCACGATGTAAATCTTCTCCCTTTGCTAAATTTGCCGTTATAGCAGAAGATAACACACAACCTGAACCATGCTTTGGAAATATATTTTTTATTTTTGGTCGGAATGAAAATTGTTTTCCATCTTTTAGAAACAACGTATCGTAACCAACTTTTTTTTCTGAGTGGCCGCCTTTTAATAATACGTTGCAATGTTGTGAAAGTTGTTTTGCGTTTTCAGTAGCATCTTTAGATGAACCCAACGACAAGGCTTCCGGAACATTGGGTGTAATTATATAAAGTTGCTTGCAGATTTTTTCTAACAATACTTTATCTACTTCTTTATGAAATTCAAAACCTGCTGATGCTTTTAAAATAGGATCCCAGATTATTTTTAGATTAGAGATGTGAGACGCGAGATGTGAGACAACTGCGCTTAATACTTCCAGATTTTCAATCAAACCAATTTTTACATATTCAAACTCAAAACGTTTTCTTAGTAGATCTATTTGTTCAATTATTTTTTCGACAGATATCCAATCAGCATTTTTGAACTCAACATCATTTTGAAATGTGTTGGCAGAAATAATTCCTAAGCCATATACTTTATTACTTTCAAATGTTTTAACGTCAGCCAAAATACCAGCTCCGCCGCTTGGGTCGAAGCCTGCAATTGATAAAGTATATGTACGTGGCTTATTCATTAAACTAAATGTTGTGTTTTTATTTTATGCGTTTGTTGAAGCTCTTGCATGTTTAATGATTTAAGCCATCCTTCTGCTTCTTTTATATCATTAAAAAATTTTGTTGGTTGCACAGGTTTGTTTATCCGTAAATAAAAGTTGCCTAATATTTTTTGTGAAAAAGAGCTTATAACAAAAGCATCTGCCAAAGTAAATAAAGTGCCTCTTCCTTTTGATAAATAAGTCATTACATCCATATCGATATCAGAATATTTTCCGGCAATCCGTAAAGACATATAAACACTTCCTTTACTTATTTTAATAACCACATCTTCCAATTCTTGTGCTTCCTTCATCGAGTATTGAATATTGTCTCCATAAAAAAATTGAATAATATGGTCGCTTCGCAACTCCACTTTAGTATGAGGTAATTCCATTTTATCAATTATTTCATACGAACTGTTTTCCATTTTAAGCAGAAGCACCTATACTCTATCTAAATTTAATTTATGAATCCCTTTTAGCTTATTTTTGTCTAGTGATTTTAACCACGCTTCCGCTTCTTCTGCCTTTTCAAAAAACTTAGTCGGTACATAAGGTTTGGCAATGCTTAAATAAATCTTAGCTAACATTCTTTGTAAAAACGATTGAATAACAAATGCGTCGGCAAGGGTAAGTAAGCAGCCTCGCCCGCGAGATAAATAACTCATCACACTTGGGGCAATACTTGATTTTTTTCCGGCAATGCGTAAAGACATATACACATCTCCTTTTGTAATATCCATTACAGCATTTTCTACTTCTTGCGAAATTTCTGCATTGTAATGAATAGAATTACCATAGAAAAACTGAATTATCCCATCATCACGCAACTCAATACGTGTATGTGGTAAATCTGTTTTTTTTATGATGTTATATGTTGTTGTGCTATTCATTTATTTCTCCGGATATTCTGCGTCTCCTTTTGCAAGATTATGTTTATCACAAATTTCATAGATAAATTATTTATTGCGTTGCGTTAGGGATTGAAGCGAAAATCCTTTTGTGTAATCGCAAAAGATTGCAGCGGAAAGCCCGACCCGCGGTAATCCGCAGGGGAACGCCCAAAGATTTCTCGACTTCGCTCGAAATGACAAAATAGTAGAGCTTATATGTTTATAAATAAACTTCACTGCCTTTTTCTTTGAACTCTTTCGATTTTTCTTCCATACCTTTTTTCAAAGCTTCATCTTCAATCATACCTTGCTTTTCTGCGTAATCACGTACATCTTGTGTGATTTTCATAGAGCAAAAATGTGGTCCGCACATAGAACAAAAGTGTGCAATTTTAGCACCTTCGGCAGGCAATGTTTCATCATGAAATTCACGTGCAGTATCTGGGTCTAACGATAAATTAAATTGATCTTCCCAACGGAATTCAAAACGCGCTTTACTCAAGGCATTATCTCTGTATTGCGCACCCGGATGTCCTTTTGCTAAATCGGCAGCATGAGCGGCAATTTTATATGTGATAACGCCGTCTTTTACATCTTTTTTATTAGGTAAACCTAAATGTTCTTTTGGAGTTACGTAACATAACATAGCAGTTCCAAACCAGCCAATCATAGCGGCACCAATAGCAGATGTGATGTGATCATAACCCGGAGCAATATCAGTCGTCAACGGACCTAATGTATAGAAAGGTGCTTCGTGGCATTCTTTTAATTGCTTATCCATGTTTTCTTTTATTAAATGCATCGGTACGTGTCCGGGCCCTTCAATCATAACTTGTATGTCGTGCTTCCAAGCAATTTTAGTCAGCTCACCTAAAGTTTCTAATTCGCCAAATTGTGCAGCATCATTTGCATCGGCAATACAACCCGGACGAAGTCCATCTCCCAAAGAGAAAGACACATCATAAGCTTTCATAATTTCACAAATATCTTCGAAATGTGTGTACAAGAAATTTTCTTTATGATGAGATAAACACCACTTAGCCATAATACTACCACCACGAGATACGATACCTGTAATACGTTTTGCCGTTAGCGGAACATAACGCAACAACACACCTGCGTGAATGGTAAAATAATCTACGCCTTGTTCGGCTTGCTCAATTAAAGTATCTCTAAAAATTTCCCAAGTTAAATCTTCGGCTTTACCGTTTACTTTTTCTAATGCTTGATAAATAGGGACAGTACCAACCGGCACCGGACAATTACGAATAATCCACTCGCGTGTTTCGTGAATATTTTTTCCGGTAGATAAATCCATTAAAGTATCTCCACCCCAACGACAACTCCACACAGCTTTTTCTACTTCTTCTTCAATGCTGGAAGAAACGGCCGAGTTACCAATGTTGGTATTAATTTTTACCAAGAAGTTTCTACCAATAATCATCGGCTCACTTTCGGGGTGATTGATGTTAGCAGGAATAATAGCACGGCCGGCAGCAATTTCATCTCTTACAAATTCGGGTGTGATAAAATTTTTAGGTGTGTTGGCGCCAAAGCTATGTCCGGCATGTTGATGACATAAAACATCCCCCTTACCCCCTTCGAAGGGGGAATTTAGCAACTCATCATAGCGTTGATTTTCGCGAATAGCAATGTATTCCATTTCAGGCGTAATTAATCCTTGTTTTGCGTAATGCAATTGCGAAACGTTTTTACCTGCTTTAGCTTTGTAAGGTTTTTGTATGTGTTCAAAACGCAGGCTATCTAAATTTTTATCGTTCATGCGTTGTGTGCCGTATTCAGAACTTACGGTTGGCAACTGTTCTACATCACCACGATTAACAATCCATTCTTCGCGCAGGCGAGGCAAGCCCTTTTTTAAATCGATAGTATAATTAGCATCCGTGTATGGTCCGCTTGTATCATAAACGGTAACCGAAGGATTTTTTTCTACCTTATCGCTTCCGTTAAATTTATGTACAGTGTCTGTCAACGTAATTTCGCGCATGGCAACTTTTATGTTATACAGTTTACCTTGCACAAAAACTTTACGAGAACCTGTTAAAGGCTCTTTACTTATTACTTCTTGATTTGGTGCTTTGTCTTTTGATTTCATAGCTATTCGTTTAAAAATTTATTTATCCGCCTTGCGTGGCTTTGATGATGGTTATTTTATCGTTTTCGTTTAAGATTTTAGTTGCCCATTCTGTTTTGGGAATAACGGTATTGTTTACTGCCACAGCAATTCCTTTTTGAGAAATAATGCCATTTTGTTCTAACGCTGATATTAAGGTAGCATCTGCACCAAGCACACAATTTTTAGTATTGACAAAGACAGTTATCATATTAATTTTAGCCGCTGATTTCGCTTATTGCACAGATACTATATCCGCGTAATTAGTGTAATCTGTGGCATTTAGTTTACAGATTAACATTCGTTCAAAAACTTTAAGAGGAGAGAAAATACAGAAATGTATTTCTTTCACTTTTCCCTTCGCAGGCATTATCCTGTTCAGGTTCGAAGGGTATAATCTCAGTCGAGATAAGTTAAAAATAAGAAGTTAAAATTTAAAAGTATTAGGAAGAACAATCTTTTAAATTTAGACTTAAAACTTTTACATTAAACCAACACCCCTAAAGTTTACTATAACAAATATAGAAAAAGAATCTCTCTATTCGTTTCTTTTCTTCAAAAAAAGTAAAGAAAGGCACAACGAGCGCCAGGAATTATATGAACGCGATTGCTTAGTTACAGCTTATCAATAAAAATTATATTTGAAACCACGCATAGTAGGAAAGTCCTTTGTTATAATTTAAAATTTTGTTCCTTTTATTACCATGCAAGTCTTTTTGCAGAAAAAGAATTGAACCCCGTTGTTATAAAAAATGTTAAGTGCTGATTAAACACATATTGTGGCACAGGATTTGGCATAGCTATAAAAACTATAGCTTATGAAAAAGAAACACTTTAACCCACAATTGTTTTCTGCCATTTGTTTTCAATTAGCTACTTGTTTTCATCCGGCTAAGGCGCAAACAAGTAGGTACACTAATACCAATCATTCTTCTTTTAAATCTAATACGCGCAAAAACAATTATGATAGGTATAATAGTTGGTACGGTAGCATGGGTGGGCTTTTTAGTGAAAACAAACCCTCGGATATTTCTATTAGTGTGCCGTACACAAGTACCAATTTAAATGGCATGCATCAACCAAGTATATTTTCAAGCAACGATAAAAATCCGTTTCCGCACAATTATATCATAGCCGATTTTTATCATCTATCTATTGGTCGCAAGTACTTATTTTACGATGGGGGCATTGGAGCTTTGGGCGCCTTATCTCTAAATAATAAAGGAGTTTCAAATACGCTTACTGTAAACACAGGCATAGGGGCAAATGTTTGGCTAGGCAAAAAAGATAATCACGCACAAGCCCGCTTTTTACTTAAGCCTTCTATAAATTTTGCATACAGTGATTTTAGCGACTGGCTTGGAGATGTAAATAATAGAAACGAGTATGTAGATGTACTAGGTATAACCGCTAAGCCAACTTATAACTATACTTCTCATCACCACACATATACTACCAATGCCACAACACTTAGTTTTTTGTTGCAAGAGCAATATATAAACCTGTACCCTAAAATAACGTTAACAACTAACCCACATAACCATACCTTTTATTGGGGCATTGATGTTGCGTATTACATACCTATTTACCGAAAAGAAAATTTATATTTAAGGCAAAATAGCAATGATAAATCAACCAACTATGCTGGTAAAATAGATGCAAGCGACAGTAGGATTAACCTGCAATACAATAATAACCGCGTTAGCCAAACTCCTTTAAATTTTAATAACTTGTATGTAGGTTTTAGCATTGGGGTAAATTTTAAATAGATAAGTTTGGTAAGTAGCCATAAACAGCAAGTATTGTTTTTGTATATATTTGTTTACGCATATAAAAGCTTGCTAAAAGAAGTATGGAAAAACATGACGAGCTTGAAAAACACTATATAAATAGAAGTGGATGGTTAAGAGCCGCTGTTTTAGGCGCTAACGATGGCATTTTATCAACCACCAGTTTAGCTATTGGTATTGCTGCGGCTAGTCAAACCAGAGAGCCAATTATATTAGCATCTGTAGCAGGTGTTGTTGCCGGCGCATTATCTATGGCTGCGGGCGAATATGTATCGGTAAGTTCTCAAGCAGATGTGGAACATGCTGATTTAGCGAGAGAGAAAAGAGAATTAGAAACCATACCCGAAATAGAACTAGAGGAGCTAACTAAAATTTATGAAAAAAGAGGCTTGAAAAGAAACTTAGCATCGGAAGTAGCTGTGGCGTTAACCGCACACAATGCCTTGGAAACTCACGCGCGCGATGAATTAGGAATTAACGAAATGACCCAAGCCAAACCATTGCAAGCTGCATTAGCCTCGGCATCGTCTTTTATAATAGGCGGCATTCTTCCTGTTTTGGTTTCATTATTTGCACCATTACATAACATGCTGTTTTTTCAATATGGCTGCGCTATTATTTTCTTGGCCTTTTCGGGCTCAGTTGCGGCAAAGGCAGGCGGTTCATCTATAGGTAAATCAATTATGCGTATTTGCTTTTGGGGTACATTTGCTATGCTTGCCTCTGCATTAGTAGGGTATCTTTTTGATGTGAATGTTACGTAAATAAAAACCTGCTAAAAAAGATACGAAAACAGGAAGAGCTTGATTACACTTTGCTAAACAAATATGAGTAGATGAATAAAGATTGATGGCAAATAAAACAGCTAAAAGACTTATTCTATTTTTTTGTTTCAAGACACCTCTTAGTTATTAGGGTAACCAGCATTGATCCAACTTTGAATTTTAGAAATTTGACAAGCTGAAAGTTGGCTGCCATTTTGAGGCATAGCGCTGTAGCCACTTGTATGTTTAATAGAACCCATTAATTTATTATTTGAAATTGAATTTACAATGCCTGTATAAGTAGATAAATCGTACCCGCCGCCTGCATTAGTTGTACTATGGCAACCTACGCACCAGCTGGTCATAATAGGTTGTACATCTGTTGCAAATTTAAACAAAGTAGTATCGCAAATGGTACAATTAGATTGATTAAGTGCACCCATACTAATCCACGCCTTAATAATAAAAATTTCTTGAGGGGTAAGTTGTACAGAGTTTTTTGGAGGCATACTAGGGTTTGCCCCATCTATTGTTGTATATACATCGCTTTGCAAAGGATGTTTGGCTGTTACTTTTCTCATTATGCCTTCATAAGTAGAGAAATCTCCTTTTCTAGAACCTGGGTCGTGGCATCCGCTCATAGAGCATTTTGTAACAAAGATTGGAAGAACATTTTCTGTAAAGCAAATAGTAGGATCCATAGCCTTCTCGGTACATGTTGTTAAAGTAACAATGATACCAATAAACAGCAAAAATCTTATCCCTTTCACTTCAAAATCATTTTCAAATAAATTATGACCTCCAAAATAGATGCCATATAAAGCAGTCAAACAGCTAACAATAGAATTTACATACTCCCACTATTTTTAGAAAGCGCAAACACACGCGTAATATTAAACCCTATGCGTACACCCGATGTTTTCCAAGTGGTATTGGTGGTAAACAAATAACTGTTTTCAAAAATACCGAACGAGTTAGTTAAGAATATTTGAAATACGTGTCCGCCTGTTTCAACTTCCCAACCAAGACTCATCGAATCAAAATACGTGTTTCCGGGTGCGCTATAATTTTTGGTAAAACGATGTGCGTATTCAAAAATAATGGCCTGACGTTTATTATACTTTGCCCTAATAACTCCGGTTAAAGCAAACATATCGTTTTTAGATAAACCGTTAGCATTACCCACTAAATTGTAATGCACATAAGCCGGTGCAACTTGTATAGATAACCAAGGTGTAATTTTACGAGAAATAATAATTTCGTGTACAAAAGATAATCTATCAGCTACGTTGTTATAAAACTTAACAGGCTCACCTAATAAAGGATCTTTTTCGAAGGTGTGATACATGCCGCCAAAATAAGTTATGTTAACAGGCCAGCCGTTTTTTGCTTGACGAATAAACTTCCATTTAAAAAAAGCTTGAGCCATTTTATTTTCAATACACCTAGATATACCCACCATCCAACGCCCGTTATGGCTATACTCTAAACTCAGCATTAAGTTTGCTGGCCCATCAATACCCCAAGCATTGTTAGCACCTGAGTTTAATGGTCCAAACCTATGCGAAATTCTAAAATCTAAACAACGTTTACCTAATATTTCGGTAGTATGAAAATTAATGTTACGCGTAGATTTAAAAGTAGATGTTGCAAACTCTTTTTGTTTCTTTTTCGGGCCGTCATCAACCAAGCTTAATAAATCTATGTCTCCGGCTGGTGTAACCGTATTGCTTACTACAGGCTCTTCCTCTTCTTTTTTTGGTTCGCTTACAGTCGTTACTGCTTGCTTTGCTGGTTGTGTAGGGGTGGCTGTTGCAGGTGTATTATCAAAAGGAATTTTTAATTCTTGCCCTACAATAATTCCTTTATTGGCATTAGGGTTTTCTTTTAAAATAATATTTACATCTACGTTATAAATTCTAGATATGCCATATAAGCTTTGTGCATGTGCTATTTTATGCAAATAATACTTTTTGCCATTAAGCGTTGTAATATTTGTACTTTTTACATTGCTTTGAGCAGAGAGAGTATTGCCTGCATTTACATAGAAAACAAAAATTAATATTAAAACTATTTTTGAAGCAAAATTAGATACTGCCATTTTCATATAATTGTTTAACCGAATTTAAAAGAACTTAATTATTTAGTGAACCTTGATCCATCCACCGGATAATTTTATCAATATCACATTGTGAAAGTTTAGAACTGCTTAAAGGCATGTTATGGGGGGCGGTGGGAGCCCATGTAATATCAAGATATACGTTATTTAAACTATCTGGGCTTGTTACATTAGAAAAATGGCTGTAATCACTGTAATTTCCACCCGTACTCCCAACACCATGACATGATGTAGCCTGAGAACCAGACGTGCCACAACTTGCGTTTATAATGGGCGCTACATCACTGCTATAACGAACTGTATCTGCTAATATACAGGGTGCGGCAACTTGTCCGCCTGAATGCAGGGTTTCCCAATTATGTTTATAGCAAGAAGACAGCATTAATACAAATGCTACAACAATGGCTAAATTTTTTACGAATGTTTTCATTTTAAAAATCGCTCTAAAGATATAAACTAAAAGCGTCTTTACTTTTTATAAAGATGCTTTTTTTACTAAAGCAACATAGCTACAACTAATAAACCATTAGTTTTTGCGTGCTTAATTGCCCATTTATACTAAGTTTTACCATATATAAACCTTTTGCTAAACCTTCGGGCAAGCGCACATCATTATTTTGAATGCCTACGTCTTGGGTTTCGTTTAATAAGTTAGATACTAATTCTCCATTTAAATTATACAATTTAATAGAAACATTTCCACGTTCTCTTAATGTATAAGATATACGTAAATTATCAGTAGCCGGATTTGGATATACAGTTAAAGCAGTTTCAGCAAGGTTTTGATGTGTATCTATACCTGTTGTAGAAGCCGGAGTAAGTGTATAAACATAATCTTTAACTTTATCGCCGCTTGTGCTGCCGTTATTGTTAACACCTAATATAGCCGCATATAAAGTAACTGTACCGGCAGCAGGGGCTACCCATTTGTATGTAGCACCGGTAGCGCCAGCAATAACTTGTTTATGTTCAATATTCTTTGGTGCTGTACCAGCTGCTTTACAATTAGTTGAAATAGCTGTCATTGTGCCGCCGTTAGTAGCCGCAGAAGATGTGTTAGATGTAGTCATCTCTATATCAAACCCAAAATTGGTGCTCGCCTTAACGGTAACGGTATAAGTTGTGCCTGGCACATAGGTTAAAGCTGTACCACTACCGCCAAAAGCCGGAGATGCTGTAATAGAACCCGTAGGAGTTGTGCCGCCACTGTGGCAACCACTGCAATCTCCCCCATCGTAAGGAGAGTTTGTGCCGTATGAGTAGCCATTAGAGCTTACTACTGTAAAAGCTGATGCAATAATAACGGTTGCACCTATAATTGCTGGTAAAATAATTTTTTTAGTCATGTCTTATTTATTTTTTATGGCGCAAATTTACATTAGTCTTCTGAAGCAAAACTGAAGATTGAAAAATAAAATAAAAAAACTACAACTAAATATTTTTAATTTGGCTGCCATTATGAACATAACTATTTTACTTGTTGAAGATGAAAAACTGTAAAGTCAATCTATCTTTCAATACCTCAGTGATAGCGGTATTAATTGTACGCAGGCGTTTACATATAACTCGGCTGTAAATAAAATGGGCGAATTTGATTACGATTGCATTGTAATTGATATTGGCTTGCCAGATGGCTCTGGTATTGATTTGATTACGTACATTAAAAAGAAAAAATTAGAAGCCGGCTTAATTATTATTTCTGCCAGAAACTCTTTAGAAGATAAATTAGAAGGATTTACAACTGGCGCCGATGATTTTTTGGTAAAACCATTTCACTTATCCGAATTAAATGCAAGAATAAATGCTATTGTTCGTCGTAAAAAATTTGACGGCAAAGAAATCTTAGAATACAACGAAATATCGATTAAATTAGAGAGCAGAACTGTTTTTGTAAAAGAGAAAAAAGTAAATCTTACCAAAAAAGAATTTGAATTGTTGGTTTATTTTATTTCTAACGCAAATAAAATTATTACCAAAGATGCTATTGCTTTTAGCCTTTGGAAAAACAATGCCGATTTAGCCATATCAAGCGATATAATTTACACGCATATTAAAAATTTACGTAAAAAATTAGTAGAAGCGGGCGCAAAAGACTATGTGCATGCGGTTTATGGCATAGGCTATAAATTTGGCGAATAATTAAACTATCTTTCCGGCTATAAACATTTCATGAAACTACTCCACAAAAATATATTAGTTAATGCAAGCGTATCGCTTATCATTATGTTTGTTGGCGGCTTAATTACCTACCAATTAATTGTAGATAAAATTAAAGAAGAATCTTACGAGCATTTGATTGGTGAAAAAGTTTCGGTTGAACAAAAGTTAAAAACTGGTACGCCTATTCCTATTTTAGAAAACAACATTGGCGATAGAATTCAAATAAAAGAAATACCCAACTTAACGGGAAAGAAGCCAAAACTCAAAACAATTAATTCAACCCAAACAGGTTATGAAGAAGAAGAATCTTTTTCGGCCATAGAGTTTGAGTACGCAGTAAACCAAAAAGCATATCAAATTACCATTATTAAAATGTTTGATAATGACGAGGAGCTTGGCGAAAATATTTTATATGCTGAAATTATTTCGGCTATGCTAATGGTGGCAGCCATTTTGTTGGCAAATATTTTTATTTATAAAAGATTGTGGTCGCCGTTTTACAGAATACTTAGATCATTAGAAACTTTTAATATTTCAAAACATGATATGATTAAGTTACAGCTCACAAAAACCGAAGAATTTGATAAACTTAACCGCTCTATATCGTTAATGGCCGAAAAAATTTCGTATGATTATTTTTCATTAAAAGAGTTTACCGAAAATGCCTCGCACGAAATACAAACACCTTTAGCTATTATCAATTCTAAAATAGAAATGTGTTTGCAAGACGAGCACTTAACACCCGAACAGGCCAATTTATTAATGGATGCAAGTCGTGCAGTATCTACGCTGGTGAGTTTGAATAAAGGATTAATTACGCTGGCAAAATTGGATAACAACCAAATTGATGTGCCAAGCGATGTAAATGTGTATGAAAAATTACTAGATAGATTAAATGTATATGAAGATTTTATTCAGGAAAAAGATATTGATGTGGGGATGAAAATTGACAAAACAGTTAACATAAAAATCAACCCATCATTTTCGGTTATTCTGTTTGATAATCTTATAAAAAATGCCGTTAAACATAATTATAACCAAGGAGGAAAAATTAATATTGAAGTAACCAAAGAGTTTATCAAAATTGAAAATACAGGCGCAAAACCAAAAGTAGATACCGATAAATTTTTTGAGCGTTTTTATAAAGATAGCAACAAAGAATCGCTTGGCTTAGGATTGGCCATTGTAAAAAAAATATGCGAAATATATGGCTTTAAAATAGTGTATAATTATGCCGCAGATTTTCATAGCGTTACTTTATACATCAGTTAGAATATTGTTATAAAAACCTAAAAACAGTTTCTCCACAGAATAGCTATATAATTTTGCGCGAAATAAAAAATTAATAATGAAAACCATTTCTCGTAAAGAATTTATTGAACAGGTTGGCATAGGGGCTGCCGTATTATTTGTAGCCGCTTGTGCCGGCAGCTGCAAAAAGACAGCAAATACAGCCAATACAACTACTGTTGATTTTACAGTAAACGTTTCTTCGGGAGCGCTTGCATCTAACGGAGGTTCCCTTATTCAAAGCGGGGTTATTGTAGCGCGAACCTCGTCGGGCACTTATATTGCTGTATCGGCCACCTGCACGCACAACGGTGGAACACTTGGTTTTTCGAGCTCAAACACATTTGTGTGTCCTTTACACGGCGCAACATTTAATACAACCGGCGGCGTAATTAGTGGACCAACATCAACTGCCTTGCAAAAATTTAATACAACACTTAGCGGCACTTCTTTGCGTGTATATTCTTAAACGAGAATTAAAATACAACTATATTTGTGTTCAACAAAATTGTAAAATCATATAAAAAATGCGTCTTTCTACCTTTATTTTTTTCTGCTTATTAGTAGCATCTCTTACTATTAAATCTCAAACAACATTTCAAAAAACGTTTGGCGGAACAGGATCTGATTATGGATTTTCAATTTCTCCATCTGCCAACAAAGGCTTTATTATTGCTGGATATACGGATAGTTATAGCGCTGGCGCAAACGATTTTTTTGTTACAAAAACAGATTCGCTTGGAAATACTGTTTGGCAAACAGCGTATGGCGGCACAAGAGATGATGAAGGCTATTGTGCAAAACAAACTAATGATGGAGGTTTTATTATTGCCGGATATTCTAAAAGTTTTGGCGCCATAAATTACAATGCCTATCTAGTAAAAACCAATGCTAACGGAGATACGTTATGGACAAAAACATACGGTGGGTTAAGTAATGATTTTACAAACTCCATTCAGCAAACTAGCGATGGTGGATATATTTTAGCCGGCTACACAACCACTTTTGTAACAGGAGCCGATTCTGGAAATATTTATTTAATTAAAACAGATGGCTTAGGAAATTTAAAATGGACTAAATCTTTTGGAGCAAATACCGCTATTAGCGATGGGTATAGTATTGCACAAACAAGCGATAATGGGTATATTATTACAGGATATACAAATGGTTTTAACGAGCCAAATGGAGATGCTTTTTTATTAAAAACAGATTCGTTAGGAAACATTATGTGGACAAAAACCTATGGCAGTGCAGGAGTTGATTGGGGTAACTCGGTTAAACAAACTACCGATGGAGGATATATTATGGCGGGTTCGGCAAGTTTTGATACTACAAATTTAACCGATGTTTATCTTATAAAAACAAATGCAGTTGGCGATACATTATGGACAAAAACATACGGTGGTGCAGGATATGATTTTGGACAATCGCTTGATATAACTACCGATGGTGGTTTTATCATAACAGGATATACAAATAGTTATGGCGCAGGAAACTATGATGTTTATCTTATTAAAACAGATGCTAATGGAAACATCAGCTGGTCGTCTGTTATTGGCTCAACAGGTGATGATGAAGGGAATTCAGTTTATCAAACAGCCGATGGTGGATATGCTATTGCGGGTGTAAGTAATAGTTATGGTGCTGGAGATTATGACGTTTATCTTATTAAAACAGATGCTAATGGAAACACTTGTAATCAAACAACAGCAGCAACTAACATCGGGTTTCCTAAAACAATACAAACCACTCAAATAGCGCAGTCTTACACAACTAACACAGTTTTAAATCATGTGCATACGCTTTTAGATACGGCATCTCTTTCAACCGATATTTGTATGCAAAGCAGTATAAATCCTATTGTAACAGATAAAATAAATCTAACTGTTTTTCCAAATCCTTCTACGGGCATTTTTACTGTTTTGCTTACTAATTCAGATGAAAAAAAAGCAACTGTTACTGTTCAAAATATTTTAGGCGAAACTGTTTATACATCTAATACATTAAAAGAAATTAACGTACAGTATTTGCCAAGCGGAGCATACTTTATTAAAATTAGCACCCCAACTAAAGTGTATTCTCAAAAGGTACAGATCTTTAAATAAGTAAATTTTAAACCAGTTTTAATACAGTATTAACCTGTACTTTTGTAACTATTAAATAAATAACATTTATGAAAAAAATATTTCTATTAGCGGCAAGTATCGCCATTGTCAATATAACGCAAGCGCAAATATATATGGGCAAAACCTGTATAACGCATTTCTTTTCTAAAACATCTATGAAAGATATTGAGGCTAAAAGCAACACGTCGAAACCTGTTCTAGACGCCGCTTCTGGCGCTTTTCAAATGCGCTTGCAAAACACATCGTTTAAGTTTGAGTCTTCTTTTATGGAAGAACATTTTAATGAAAATTATATGGAGTCTGAAAAATATCCATACTCAACTTTTAAAGGAAAAATAA
>JBDTJJ010000073.1:0-4399 GCA_039935895.1 Bacteroidia bacterium
TCTGTATCTTACTTAAAAGGACAATCATTCTTTCAAACCAATACAGTTGATGCATCTATTTATACCGCCCCCGATGGGTCTCAGATAGATTTTAACATGCATGGTTCATCTCTTAGCTTAAGTGATACAGCAAAAGGGAAAAACAGTTTTACCAACTTTAACGGCAATGGTGCATCTATTGAGTTGTTTGCTTCGGTTCCTTATACTTCCGTCCTAGGAAAAAGCAAGTTTTTTATATCATTAAATAATGTAGGCTTTATAAAATGGAATAAAAATACGGTAAACTACCAAGCTGATACAAATTATAGCTTTAAAGGAGTTACGTCTAATAATATATTTCAGCTAAACGACGGCTCGGTAAAAAACCTTAGTAAAGATTCTTTAGTAAAACACCTTACAAAAAACGGTAAGCAAACCTTATCAACCAATTTACCCATGACATTATTTATTTTACATAGCATAAAATTTAGTAATTTGTTTGCACTTAATGTTGGTTTTAGAAGTCTGTTTAACGCCAATTACAAACCTTATGTATATGCCGATGGGCAATTTGCGCTTACAAAAAGCTTTACCGCAACTGCAAATATTGGTTACGGTGGCTACGGCAAACTTAGCGGTGGCATAAACCTGCAATACCAAATAAAAACATTTTTTATAAGATTAGGAAGCAACGCTATACAAGGCTACGTGCTTCCAAAGCAATCATTAGGACAAGGTTTATTCTTTAGCTTAACTAAAAAATTATAAGCATGAAAAATATATTTTACATACTTATTTTATTTGCTGTAACAGCGCAGGCGCAAGTGCATAAAATGCCTGCAGATACCGAATTTTTTTACACCTACGGCGGTGTTAATTTTGATGAAGCTCGCGATATAAAAGAAACACCCGATAAAGGGTACATTTTAGCCGGTACAACATCAAGTTTTGGGCAAGGCAACACCTCTTTTTATCTCATAAAAACAGATAGTTTGGGTAATCATAAATGGAGTTCGGTACAAGGTGGTTCTCAAAACGATTGGGCTTATACCGTGCAAACAACCCACGATAGCGGCATTTTTGTAGCCGGTTTTAGTAACTCGTTCGACCCGACAGGCAATAACATCTTTAATGCTTATTATTTAAAAACAGATAAAAACGGGCATCTTTTATGGCAAAAAACAGTACCTGCCAATGATTATAGTTTTATTTATGGCTCTTACCCAATGCCCGATAGTGGATTTATTTTATGCGGAAAAACGTATGCAAATTCTCACGGTAATGCAGATGGATATTTAATACGTATCAATAAAAACGGCGATACTTTATGGACACGTAACTACGGCGGCATACAAGATGAAATTTTTAACAGCGTATGTGTTATCAATCACAGTATATATGCTGTCGGCAGTAATTCTTCACATCCTACAGATACTGCATCAGACGGTTGGATTGTAAAATTGGATATAAATGGAAACCAAGTGCAAGACATATTTATTTCATTTGGGACTCATCAGCAAGAAGTACTAAACGTAATTACACCTTACGATAACACTAATTTTTTTATTGGTGGGGCAAATTATATAAATAATAATGGAGTTGATACAAATGCTACTAATGGTATTCTATCTAAAATGGATACCTCGTTGGTGCCTTTTAATCTTCAAAATATAAATTCAGGTACAAAAAATTCGGAGTTTGCTATCAATAAAATTATAAATATTAGTCATGGTAATATCTGCACTATTGGCACAAGAAATGGTGGTTTAGGCGGTTTAGGTATGTTTTTAAATGAATTTGATTTGTACGGTAATTATATTCCCTATTATTTTATAGCTGGAGGAATAAGTGATGAACATGGATATAGTGGTATTTATACTAGTAGCGGCAAAGTAATTAGCATTGGAAGTACACTAAGCTATGGAGCAGGTGCTGAAGATGCTTTTTTAGTGAGATTTAATAGCGATTCTATCTACAATAGTGCCATCAATACATTTGTGCAAAATAGCTTTACAGATACTTTATACTTAGCGGTAGCCTCTATTAAAAATTTTAACAATGATTTTGCTGTAAAACTTTTTCCAAATCCAAGCAATGGAAATATTCAACTACAAATTAATGGTAGCCTGCAAAAATCTTACACAGCAAAAGTTTATACCATATTAGGTTCTGAGATTTATTCATACAAAGTACAGTCAAATAATAACAATGCTTTAAATTTTTCATCTTTAGATAACGGAAGTTATTTTTTAAAAATTGAAGATGCTGATACAAAAACTGTTTCTATTCTG
Source organism: Bacteroidia bacterium (assembly GCA_039935895.1). Lineage (GTDB taxonomy): Bacteria > Bacteroidota > Bacteroidia > B-17B0 > Aurantibacillaceae > PALSA-968. Next base: position 2,271 of record JBDTJJ010000073.1, read on the forward strand.
AAGTTTATTATTAATAAGTAAGCAGGTAATTCTGCTGTTACAACCTCATTTCTTACAATTTATTTATACATTTACCGCCTTATGAAGAAGTGGATTTTTAAGGCTATTGTTCAAAAAGGAATTTCGTTCCTGCCTTATGATTATAAAATAAATTACCTATTTCAAAAGCACGTTACTAAAGGTGTATTTCTTAGCGATGATTACTTTTTTGATAAACTTATTCACGTAAAAAATCACTTAGAATATTACAGCAAACTTAAAAACAACGCAATACCTGTAAAATGTTTCGAGCTTGGAACAGGCTGGTATCCGGTAATTCCGGTGGCTTTATTTTTAACCGGCGCAGTAGAAATTGTCACTACTGATATTACTCCTTTAAGCGATAAACAAAAGTTTATTACCACTATTGAGAAATTCCTTGAACTGAAAAAGCAAAATAAAGCCGAGTTTAATTACTTATTTTCCGATACAAATAAAGTTGCCATCTTAACTGAAATAATAGCTCAACAAGCGCAACTTAACTTCGAGCAAATTCAGCAAAAACTTCACATTAATTACATTAAACAAGATGCCCGCAAACTTGATTTTGCAAGCGGTTATTTTGATTTCATTGTTTCTAATAATGTATTCGAGCATATCTATCCACATTTATTAATTGATATTTTAAAAGAGTTTAAACGCGTTTGGGCAAGTGGTGGTGTAATGAGTCATTTTATTGATATGAGCGATCATTTTGCGCATCTTGATAAAACGATAAACATTTATAATTTCCTTCAGTTTACCGATAACCAATGGAATAGAATTGATAATAGTGTACAGCCTCAAAACCGTATGCGTATTGATGAATACGTTGCTTTGTATAATAATCTTTCTATTTCTATAAATATTAGAGAAGATCGTCCGGGTAATTTAACGGAATTAAAAACCATTGCTCTTTCAGAAAAATATAAAGCCATGCCTATTGAAATGGTAGCTATTTCACATTCTTATTTAGCAAGCTTGAACGCTTAAAATTGTATCTTGTCTGTTGTACTTTGTACCCAACCTATTATACAACATACATAGTACATTATACAACTAACTTACTTCAACAATTCTGAAACAGGAGCTGCCTCATTAACCGCTTCATAAAGCAATTTATGTATTTGAGAACGGATGCCGCTTTTAGCCAATTTATTTTCGTTCGCATTTGGGTAAACTCTATTTGAAAGAAAAATATACACCAAACCATTTGCAGGATCTGCCCAAACCAAAGTACCTGTAAAACCACTATGCCCAAAGCTTTGCGCAGAACACTCTTTTGTAACCGGACTTTCCTTTTTAGCATCCATCTCTGGTTTTTCAAAACATAAACCGCGGCGATTCTTTGGGCAATACAAACATTTTTGCGTAAATTCCATAACGGTGTTAGAGTCTAACCATTGTTTGCCTGCGTATTTGCCTTTGTTTAAATACATCTGCATAAGTGCGGCCAAATCAGTAGCATTGGCAAATAAACCGGCATGCCCCCCTACTCCACCCAACAAGGCTGCGCCTGGGTCGTGCACATAGCCTTGTATTAATTGCTTTCTAAATTTAGTATCGTTTTCGGTTGGTACAATGTTTTTTTTATCGAAAAAAGAAAGTGGTTTATAACGCAGACTTTGCAAGCCCATTTTAATATAAAAGTTTTGTTGCACATATTCGTTAAGCGGAGTTTTGGTTATCTGTTCAATTATCTTTTTGGCATAATAATATCCAATATCGCTATACAGATATTCTTTTTTACCAAGCTTACTCGCTGCTATTTTTTTGTAAATGCTATCCGTAAAATCACTTCTAATAAACAGACTATCTGCTACTTGTTTATTGTATATGGCTGTAGAAACCTTGCTATAGTAACCGTCTTTAAAACTATTATCTTTATTTAAGGTTGATTGATAAAAAGGTATCCACGCAGGCAAACCGGCTTGGTGGGTAAGCATTTCTTTAATGATGATTGGTCCTTTGTTGGTGCCTTTTAATTCGGGTAGATAATGTTCTAATGCTTGATTGATGTCTATCTTTTTCTTACCAACTAAATCCATTAAAGCCAAAGCAGACGAAGCTATTTTAGTAACCGAAGCAATATCATAAATAGATTGATTAGT
>JBDTJJ010000074.1:0-6815 GCA_039935895.1 Bacteroidia bacterium
CTATCTAATCAACAAAAAACAAAAGTTTTTAGTCAACTCGCAAAAAGTTGATATGCTTGCACGCCGTATTTACAGCGAGTTATTGTTTGGTAAAACGCATCCATACGGATTAGAAGTTAAAGTCGAAGATTTTGACACAACTAAACGCACTGCTATTGTCAACTTCTTTAAAACACATTACACACATCATAATTGTACCATCATTGTTTCTGGTAAATTGCCTGCAAATTTGCAAACTGTTTTAAATAATCATTTCGGGAAAGAAAAATGGGGCGTAGCTTCAAACATTGAAAAAGCTTACACGCCTGCGCAAACAACTACGCAAAACATTCATTATGTAGAACGCCCCGATGCGGTGCAATCTGCCATCAGAATGGGAAGAAAATTGTTTAATAAAACTCATCCTGATTATTTTAATTTCCAAGTCTTAAATACCATTTTCGGCGGCTATTTTGGTTCTCGTTTAATGGCAAACATTCGTGAAGATAAAGGTTACACATACGGCATTGGCTCTGGTTTAGCCTCATTAGCACACGACGGTTACTTTTTTATCAGCACAGAAGTAGGCTCAGACGTTACAAAAGACGCCTTGAAAGAAGTTTATAAAGAGATTGATATTATACAAAACGATTTAGTTTCTGCCGATGAATTAGAAACGGTAAAAAACTACATTCTTGGTCAGTTTTTACGCTCGGTTGAAGGTCCGTTTTCATTAGCCGATAAATTTAAAGGCGTTTGGGAATTTGGCTTAGATTACAGTTATTACGACAATTATTTTAATGCCGTAAAATCAGTAACATCTCAGCAAATACGAGACCTAGCGGGCAAATACCTTCAAAAAAAGGACTTAATTGAATTGGTGGTCGGAAAAAAATAATGTTAAATCAACAATAAAATAAATTAACAGGCGTTATCTAGTAAATGAACCATAAAAAACTAAATAAAGCCTATGATCAAAACCTCTACTCTAAATCAAAACACATCATCTTTAAAAACCAAACAAACTAAGCAAACAGAGGCCGCTACTGATGATTTCGGCCCAAGCGATTTTACCATACAGAATATTTTAAACTATTCTAAAGCGCTGCAAGTAATTAGCTTAGGCGGAAAAAGAGACCCTATTTTTAGTGTGATGAATTAATCTTTTTTTGCGTTAGGGATTGTTGCGTAAAGCTTTTTGGAAATGCTTTTCAGCATTCTGCGAAGCAATTAAAAAACTAAGACGATGAGCTAAATCCAAAAACCTGCAGCTAAAAGCCCGACGGCGTAGAAAGTTTCTCGAATCACTCGAAATGATAAATAGCCGTAACGCCCATATTTTGGTAAGTTTAGTATGACGATAATCATAACGAATCTCACGTCTTTTCTTTAACTTTGTGTAAAATAAATAACCATGCCTATTTATCATAAACTCGGAGAGATTCCGCAAAAAAGACATACACAATTTAAATCGCCACAGGGCAATTTTTATTACGAACAGTTGTTTGGCACAGAGGGTTTTAATGGTTTTTCATCTTTATTGTATCATACCCATCGTCCAACACAGGTAAAAGAAATTTTACGCAGTTATGATACTACGCCAAAAGTTGCGGTAGAAAAAAACATTAAGGCTATGTTATTAAAAGGTTTTCAAATTAAACCTGAAGATGATTTTTTAGATAGCCGTAAAGTTTTACTTTTTAATAGCGATGTTTGGTTTGGTTTGGCTGCACCTAAAAAAAGTTTACGTTCTTATTTTTATAAAAATGCCGACGCCGATGAAATGCTTTTCATCCACAAAGGCAAAGGAACCCTACGCACTTTTATGGGAAACATTCCTTTTGAGTATGGAGAATATTTAATCATTCCACGTGGTATGATTTATCAAATAGATTTTGAGACCGAAGACAACCGCTTGTTATTTTTAGAAAGTTTTCATCCAATATATACACCAAAACGTTACAAAAACTCAGGCGGACAAATGCTTGAACATTCTCCTTTTTGCGAGCGCGATTACAAAATGCCTGAAGTGCTTGAAACGCATGATGAAAAAGGCGACTTCCTTATCAAGGTAAAAAAAGAAGGCATGATACACGAAATTGTATATGCTACACATCCTTTTGATGTAGTTGGTTGGGATGGCTATAATTTTCCTTGGGGTTTTTCTATTCATAATTTTGAACCAATAACCGGGCGTGTGCATCAACCACCTACCGTGCATCAAACGTTTGAAACATCAGCCTTTGTTGTGTGTTCATTCTGTCCGCGTTTGTATGATTACCATCCACTTGCTATCCCTGCACCATATAACCACAGCAATATAGACAGCGATGAAGTTTTATATTATGTTGATGGCGATTTTATGAGTCGTAATAACATTAAACAAGGTGATATTACCTTGCATCCAAAAGGTGTGCCTCACGGACCAGCACCAGGAGCTATGGAGCGAAGTATTGGCCATAAAGATACGCAAGAGCTTGCGGTAATGTTAGATACATTTCGTTCGTTAAAAGTTACCGAAGTTGCGGCGCAAATTGATGATGGTACTTACTACAAAAGCTGGGTAGAGTAATTTTGATTTGTTACCACAAGTATCCGGTAGTAATTAATTTATGATGAATGAATAATTTATTATTTGGAGTTCTTTCTATTGTTTTTTGTGGGATAGGATATTTTTTTTCTTGGAAGTACTGGAAAAATGATAATTATAAAATCGCCCTTCTTTTACTTATAATTTGCGGATTTATACTGCGTGTTTATACATCTTTCGATTTTTTTTTACATCCTTGGGATGAACGTTACCATGCACTTGTTGCAAAAAATTTAATGCAACATCCGCTATTGCCAACACTTTACAACAACCCTATACTTCCAAACAATTATAAAGATTGGACAGCAAGTTATGTGTGGCTGCACAAACAACCTTTACCCTTATGGACAATAGCTACAAGCATGTATTTATTTGGCGTTAATGAAATTGCTTTAAGAATTCCGTCTATTATTTTTACAACACTTGGCATTTGGATTACATTCTATATTGGACGTTATTTTTTTAATAAAAAGGTAGGCTACTTAACAGCCTTTTTTTATTCTATAAATGGCTTAATAATTGAAATAACAGCTGGTAGAGTAGCAACAGATCACACAGATGTTTTCTTTTTGTTTTTTATTGAGCTGGCTGTTTTTTTTAGCATACTATTTATACAAAAAAGGAAAACAATTTATACTGTCTTTACCAGCTTAAGTATAGGTGCAGCTATTTTATCAAAGTGGTTGCCGGCATTAATTGTACTTCCAATTTGGCTTTTATTAGTAATAGATTCGGGGAGTTTTAAACCGAAAGCAATAGCGTTTCAATTTACACTTTTAGTAGTTATTACTTTTGCAGCCTTTTTTCCATGGCAGCTATATATTTACAGTCATTTTCCTTTAGAAGCAGCCTGGGAGAATGGTTTTAACTTCAAACATTTTACACAAGTTCTTGAAAAACAAACCGGTTCATTTAATTATTTTATAGATAGAATGAGAATTAATTATGGCGAACTTATTTACCTACCTGTGTTATGGTTTTTATGGAAAACATATAAGGAGAAAAATAATTTAAAAAGATGGGCAATTTGCATTTGGGTTTTAATTCCTGTTATATTTTTTTCCTTTGCAAAAACTAAAATGCAAGCTTATATTTTATTCGTCGCACCGGCATTATTTATAATGATTGCAGATTTTTATTTTATGCTTAAAGATTACAAAAAAACTCATGGCTTTAAATGGCTCATAAATGTAGTTTTACTTTTATTACTTGTTTTGCCTATAAGGTATATGTTAGAACGTGTAAAACCTTTTGAAACAGAAAACAGAAGCCCACAGTGGGTTATAAATCTTAAACAAATAAATGAGAGGAAAATAAAAAAAGGCATAATTTTTAATTATGACAAGCCTATTGAAGCTATGTTTTATACAAATTTAACTGCCTATAATATTCTACCCGAAAAGGGGTTATTACAAAAATTAATTCGACAAGGATATTTTGTAATCATCGATGATACTGGAAATATTCCGGAAGATATTAAATTAATAAAAGGAATTTATTTAGAAAAATTATCACTTAAAACTTTCTCAGTTCAAAATTCTGCCCAAGATAAACACGACGAACCTGTTCATCATTAGCTAAATCATCCGCCGTACCTTGTTTTATAACACTTCCCTCAAAAAGAAGATACGCTCTATCGGTAATAGAAAGGGTTTCGTGTACGTTGTGGTCGGTAATTAAAATGCCAATATTTTTTTCTTTCAATTTTCTAACTACGTTTTGTATGTCTTCAACTGCAATTGGGTCAACGCCCGCAAAAGGTTCATCAAGCAAAATAAATTTAGGGTTGGTAGCCAAACAACGTGCAATTTCTGTACGGCGGCGCTCTCCACCAGAAAGTTGATCGCCTAAATTTTTGCGTACATGATTTAAATTAAATTCAGAAATAAGTGATTCTAATTTTTCCTCTTGTTCTTGTTTAGTCAATTTTGTCATTTCAAGCACGGCACGCAAATTATCTTCAATGCTTAATTTACGAAACACCGATGCCTCTTGCGGTAAATAACCAATACCCATTTGAGAACGTTTGTACATGGGAAGGTTGGTAATTTCAACATCATCTAAAAAAATTTTACCGCTGTTGGGCTTTACCATACCAACAATCATATAAAAAGAAGTTGTTTTACCAGCACCATTAGGGCCAAGCAAACCAACAATTTCGCCTTGTTTTACTTCAACACTTACTTCACGGGCAACAGTGCGACTTTTATAGCGTTTGGTTATTTTTTCTGAACGTAAAATCATTTATTGAACTGCTAAAGTAAGACAAAGATAATAATTGCACCTCTTAAAATATTTTTTTAAATTGTATTTTAGCGTATATAACTTTTTGTATATTGAAGTTAAATTTTAATGCCATGTTATCATCTACCCAATCTACATCAAGTAAAGAAAAAGCACTTTACGAAAGAGCCGAGTTTTTAATGGGTTCACAAAATAGTATAGAACATATTAAAAAGGTTCTTTTAAAAGAAAACGGCATTTCCGAAGATGAAATAGCGCCTATAATTAAGCATTTAAAAAAAATGAAACATGAAAAAGACCACAAAACCGGATTTATGCTCGTTTTAATTGGCGCTGCTTTACTTTTGTCGGGCTTTGTACTTACTTTTTTAAATATATACAACAATCAATCTGTGCACTTTGCTATGTTTGGGTTAACAAGTATGGGTTTTATTGTTCTGTTTATTGGCTTATACTTTATATTTAATTAAATTTTTACCTAACAACAATAAGTACCAAATTTCATCGTTTCTTTGTTAATAATTAAAATACTGTTTTCTGAAACACCTTGTAATCCTAACTCTACTCTTTTTTGTTTGCGTAAATGCGTATGCTCAAAACAAATTTCAACTTCATTGTATCTTTCATGAATTTGCTCCGTTACATACATAGAAATCGGACAATTTAAGTGCTTATGCTCAATGAAAATGAGAAACAACAAGTAGAGGCTTCCAAAACAAATGCAAAATGTTTTGAACCGCTATACATAAAGTATTATGAGCAGATTTTAAAGTTTGTGTATAAACGCATCGAGACTCTTGATGATTGTAGAGAGGTAACTTCGGTTGTTTTTACAAAGGCCTTATTCAATATTAAGAAATATAATGATTATGGCTTCCCGTTTTCAAGTTGGTTATACCGAATAGCTATCAATGAAATAAATCAATTTTATAGAGATTCTAAAAAAATGAGGGCAATTAGTTTAGATGAAAATGGTATTAAAAGTATTGCCAAAGAGACTACAAATACAGAGCTTACTGCTGCTTTAAAAAAGGCACTACTTTACTTGTCTGAAGAAGAGTTAATACTAATTGAACTACGCTATTTTGAAGAACGTCCTTTTTTAGAAGTAGGTCAAATTTTAAAAATTACAGAAAACAATGCAAAGGTTAAAACATATAGGGTTTTAGATAAGCTAAGAAGTGTTTATTTGAAAATAGCATAAAGAGGTAAAACAGTTGAAAATGGAAAAATATAAAATACTTGAAAACAGACCAGAACTAACACCTGAAGAGGTTATGCAGGGAATGAATTTTGATCAAATAAAAAAAAATGTTGTTGCCCCTAAAAAAGGATTTTTAAAATCTTTTCTTATAAAAGGAATTATTGCGACAATTAGCATTACATCACTTATACTCGTTTATACAAATTACCATAACAATATAAGCAAACATCAGAATCAGATAATCCTAAGTGATACAATACATAAGAAAAACAATTTACCAAAAGACTCGCCAATTATTAACCAATCTATTAAATTAGAGCGCCCAACGCAAAAAAACATACTTACAAAAAAAATTGCGTTACAAAACATGGCTATTTCAACTAATAAGCAGTTTGTAGATTCTCTAAATCATACATTTCCAATAATCGAGAAGACTAGTTCTCCTGTAGGATCTGGTGTTTCTGCAAGTGATAAGACTAAAACACCGATGGATACTTTGGCTGAAAATGAAAATATAAATATTGAAAGCACTAAGTATATTAAAACATTTAGATCGAGTTCAAATGCCACCTGTAAAATTTGGACTAAAGAAGTTTTTTGCTCCACACTTAGTTCGAGTAAGTTTATATCTTCATTTTATTGTAATGATTGTAGTTATGATGAATTAAGTTGCAACGAATTAAGTCAGCAAAAAAACGTAAGCGGTATATGGCTTAAATTAACCGTAACAAAAACAACCAAATTTAAGCTAACAAGTAGATTTAAGAATATCTTACTAATTAAAACTATAGATGGCTC
>JBDTJJ010000075.1:0-7732 GCA_039935895.1 Bacteroidia bacterium
TGGTCCAATCATGTGTACACCTAAAATTTCGTCGGTTGCTTCATCAGCTAACACTTTTACAAAACCATCGGTATCCATACTGGCACGTGCGCGTCCGCTTGCCTTAAACGGAAACGAACCTGTTTTATATTTTTTGCCTTGTTCTTTTAATTGCTCTTCTGTATAACCAACGCTGGCAACTTCTGGCCAAGTATAAACCACACCTGGAATTAAATTGTAGTTTATATGTGGTTTTTGTCCGGCCATAGTTTCTGCAACAAATACACCTTCTTCTTCGGCTTTGTGCGCTAACATAGCACCTTTAATTACATCGCCAATAGCATAAATATTATCAATATTTGTTTTTAAATGATCATCGGTTGCAATTCTGCCACGCTCATCTAATTTTACACCTGCTTTATCTAAACCTAAATTTTCGGTATAAGGTTTACGTCCAACAGATACCAAGCAATAATCGCCTTTTAATTCAATTTTTTCTCCTTTGTCGTTATCCGCGCTAACGGTTACTTCTTTACCTTTTGAGGTAACACCGGTTACTTTATGTTTCAAATAAAAATCAAAACCTAAGCTCTTTTTAAGAACACGTTGTAGCTCTTTACCCAAGCCTCTATCCATAGTAGCAATGATGCTATCCATAAATTCTACCACGCTAACTTTTGCACCTAAACGTGCATAAACCGAACCAATTTCTAAGCCAATAACGCCACCGCCAATAATAATCATGTGCTTTGGTATTTCTTGCAATTCTAAAGCTTCTGTAGATGTAATAATTCGTTTTTTATCAGTAGTAATACCCGGCAATGAAACTGGTTTTGACCCTGTAGCAATAATAGTTTTAACGCTTTCAATTTGTTCTTTAGTACCATCTGCTTTTGCAATTTCAACAGTGGTATTATTTACAAAAGAGCCAACACCTCTATAAACAGTAATTTTATTTTTTTTCATTAAATAATCAATACCCGCAACTGTTGCCGTAACAACGCCACGTTTACGCTCAATCATTTGTTTGATATTGGCTTTAGGTGTATTAATATCAATACCATGTTCTTTAAAATTGTGCATAGCATTATGAAAATGCTCGGTAGAATCTAACAAAGCTTTTGAAGGAATACAGCCTACGTTAAGGCATGTTCCGCCAAGGGAAGGATATTTTTCTATAAGAGCTACTTTCATACCCAATTGCGAGCAACGAATTGCGGCAACGTACCCACCCGGACCAGAACCTATTACTGTAACATCAAATTTTTCCATAGTATATTTTATTGAATGAGCTTTTAATTATTTCGGAGGCAAAATTACAAAAAATCTTAATAGACTTCTTCGGAAAATAGCTCACAATTATGTTGAGTATGAAGAAGTGTTTGTATTTGCGTTAGGGATTGAAGCGAAAAACCCACAGGCGTAATCGCCGAGGATTTGCAGCGTAAAGCCCGACGGCGCAGAGATTTCTCGAATTGCTAGAAATGCCAATGCGCCGGAACGCCCAAAAACTAAATTTCTTTGCGCATGCGAGCAACTGGAATATCAAGCTGTTCGCGGTATTTAGCAATGGTTCTTCGTGCAATGTTGTAGCCTTTCTCTTTTAAAATGGTGCAAAGGGCATCATCTGTTAAGGGTTTGCGCTTGTCTTCGGCACCAATAAAATCGGACAATATTTTTTTGACTTCGCGAGACGAAACTTCTTCGCCGCTATCGGTACTTAACGACTCCGAAAAGAAAAATTTTAACGGCATAGTGCCAAAAGGTGTGGTTACGTATTTGCTGTTGGCCACGCGAGATACCGTTGAAATATCTAAACCAACTTTTTCGGCAATATCTTTTAAAATCATGGGGCGAAGTTTGGTTTCATCGCCGGTTAAAAAATAGTCGGTTTGTTGTTTCATAATAGCGTTCATGGCTATTAATAAAGTTTGCTTACGTTGAAAAAGCGCTTCAATAAACCATTGTGCGTTTTCCACTTTATTTTTTATGAAACCGGATGCTTCTTTAGAACTTTTATCTTTTTGCTTGTTGTAACGCGTTAGCATTTCTAAATAATCGGCACTCACTTTTAAATCGGGCATGTTGCGCGATGTTAGACTAAGTTCCAATTCGCCTTCGTTATTTGAAATGACAAAATCGGGAATTACTTCTTGTATATTTTGTGCAGATTGCTCGGATGTACTGCCAGGCTTAGGATTTAACTTAGTAATTTCGTTTAAAATATCTTTTAATTCATCTTCACTAATATCCAATTTGCGTGCAATTTTATCGTAATGTTTGCGAGAAAACTCATCCATGCAATTTTTTACCACATCAATTGCATAATGAACTTCTTTTGTTTTGTGCGGATTACGTTCTAACTGAAGCAACAAACATTCTTGCAAGCTACGAGCTGCAATACCAGCCGGATCAAGGCTTTGAAGCGTTTTAATCATTTCTTCAACCTCGGTATCGTTAGTAATAATATTTTGTGTGAAAGCTAAATCATCCACTAACGAATGTGTATCTCGACGAATATATCCATCATCATCAATGCAACCAATTAAATATAAACCAATGGTATATTTATCCTGATGCACATCAAGCAAGCCAAGTTGCTCCTCTAAAATATCATGAAAATCGTTGAGTTCTCTAACGGGAGTTTCTTTTAAATCGTTGTCTTTTCCGTTATTATTTATTTGATATTTAAAATCAGAAAATTCATCTTCATCCACATAATCTTCATAGCTTATATCGTCGTTTTGTAAACCAACTTCCTCTACGCGTTCATCATTATCAATATTTTCGGCAGCTTCGGTTTCGTTATCTACATCATTTATAGAAGAATCTTCGTTGGTAAAATCTTCTTCCACCTCGTTATTATCATCTTCTTCCAGTGCCGGATTTATTTCGAGTTCTTCTTTAATACGTTGTTCAAGCGCCATAATAGGCAGTTGTATCAGTTTCATTAACTGAATTTGCTGGGGAGAAAGTTTTTGTTGCAGTTTTAAAAACTGCGATTGTTTTAGTGCCATAAAGTTGCACTAAAAATACAAATACTTCTCTATTCGACGAAACCAAAAAAAAACGCAAGGAATTAAATCATTTAGTAATTTCAACCTCGTTTAATTTATCTATTATCTAAAAATGAAAATTTTAAAATTTGGAGGGACAAGTGTTGGTTCGGCAGAAAGAATGCAACACGTGGCTACTCTAATTAAAAAAAGTGCAGAGCCTGTTATTGTGGTACTTAGTGCTATGAGCGGAACAACCAATAATTTGGTTGAACTAGCTACTAATTTGTATGCAAAAAATAATGCAAAGGCAAATGAAATAATTACTGTTTTAGAAAATAAATATAAGCAAGAGATAAAGAAATTATATACCACAGAAAAAACAGTACATAAAGCTGAGCAATTTTTAAAATATCATTTTGATTATTTACGTTCATTTACGTTAGATATGTTTACGGCTAATGAAGAAAAAGCTATTCTTGCTCAAGGAGAATTGCTGTCAACGGCTATGTTTCAATTCTATTTAGAAGAAATAAATGAATCATCTGTTTTATTGCCTGCATTAAATTTTATGCGTTTGGATGAAAACGAAGAACCTGATTTAACGTACATTGAAACGCATCTTAAAAATGAATTAGAAAAAAATAAAGGATTCAATTTTTACATTACACAAGGATTTATTTGTCGGAATATTTTTGGGGAGATAGATAATTTAAAACGCGGCGGAAGTGATTATACTGCTTCTTTAATTGGCGCAGCGTTACGTGCAGAAGAAATACAAATTTGGACTGACATTGACGGCATGCACAATAACGATCCGCGTGTGGTTGATAAAACACATCCTATAGAAGAATTATCTTTTGATGAAGCTGCCGAGTTGGCTTATTTTGGTGCGAAAATTTTGCATCCTACTTGTATTCTTCCTGCGCAAAAGCGTAATGTGCCTGTAAAATTATTGAACACCATGCAGCCCGATGCTAAAGGAACCGTTATTTCTGAAAAAGCGGTAAGCCTTGGTATTAAAGCTGTTGCAGCTAAAGATGGCATTACTTCGGTTAGTATTAAATCGGGTAGAATGTTGTTGGCTTATGGTTTTTTGCGCTCTGTATTTGAAGTCTTTGAGCGACATAAAACGCCCATAGATATGATCACAACATCTGAGGTGGCCGTTTCGTTAACTATTGATACCGACAAACACATAAAAGAAATTATTGAAGAACTTGAAAAATTTGGACAAGTAAGTATCGATACCAACCTAACTATTATTTGCATTGTTGGTAATGTTAGCTTTGATAAAATTGGTTACGCGCAAAAAGTATTTAATGCGCTAAGCGAAATTCCAGTGCGTATGATTTCTTATGGCGGAAGCGAGCATAATATTTCTGTATTGATAAAAGCTGAATACAAGAAACAGGCGTTGCAGGCTCTTAATAAGGGATTATTTAATTATTAATCTATGTCGGCATTACAAAAATATCATTCGTTTTTCTCGCAGCATAAAACACCTTTTTATTTTTATGAAACTGTTTTGCTACAGCAAACGCTTGATGAAATAAAAAAGACTTCTTCTGTAAATAATTATCATGTGCATTATGCGTTGAAAGCAAATACAAATGATACGATATTACAAATAATTAAAGAAGCAGGTTTTGGTGCCGATTGCGTAAGCGGAAATGAAGTTAAAAAAGCAATAGAAATTGGCTTTGATTCTTCTAAAATTGTTTTTGCAGGTGTTGGAAAAAGTGATGATGAAATAAATTACGCACTTTGGCAAAATATCTTTTGTTTTAATTGTGAAAGCATCCCGGAAATAGAAGTGATAAATGAATTAGCTAAGCAACAAAATAAAATTGCGCAAATTGCTTTACGTATCAATCCTAATGTAGATGCGCAAACACATAAATATATTACAACCGGTTTAGAAGAAAATAAATTCGGAATTAATTTGCATGAGTTACCTGAAGTGTTAGAGCTTCTAAAAAACTGCAATCATTTAAAATTAATTGGTTTGCATTTTCATATTGGTTCTCAGATAACAGATTTAGAGCCGTTCAAAAACTTATGTACGCGTGTAAATGAAATCCAACAATGGTTTCTACAGCGAGGTTATCATTTACCACATCTTAATGTAGGCGGTGGACTTGGAATTAATTACAATAAACCAGACGAAGAAGCCATTTGTAATTTTGATGCATTCTTTTCTATATTTAAAAAATTCTTGCAAATTCAACCCAATCAACAAATTCATTTTGAATTAGGAAGAGCTGTTGTAGCCCAATGTGGAAGCCTTATTTCGAGAGTTTTATATATTAAAAAAGGAACGAATACAGATTTTGCGATTTTAGATGCAGGCATGACTGAGTTAATTCGTCCAGCATTATACCAGGCCTATCACAAAATAGAAAACGTAACAGCTCCTGTACAACGTACCATGTACCATGTACATTGTAAGTATGATATAGTTGGCCCTATTTGCGAGAGTAGCGATTGTTTTGGCAAAGCAGTTGAATTACCCGAAACATTACGCGGAGATTTAATTGCCATAAGAAGCGCAGGTGCCTATGGCGAAGTGATGAGCTCTCAATATAATTTACGCGATAAAGTAAAATCTTATTTTGATAGTGAGTTAATCTAAGTTTGAGGTTAACTTCTATCATCACTTTTTTAAAGCAAATAATACTTTAAGCGCGTTTGAATTTGTTTTTTTAATATGCAGGTAAGGTGTTTGTTCTCCACCAAAAGAACGAAAAAAACGTTCTATGCTTGGTAGCATACTTCCGCAAAAATTAAATTGTTTTGTTAATTCGGCAGAATACTGAATGGCTTTCCAAATTAGTAAGCTGTAAGCACCACTGCTTTTGTGTGTTTCATCGGCGCCTCCCATTAAATAATAAGCACTTTGGCTATCCCATGCTAAATAAATAGCGGCATGTATATTTCCTTCGGTATCTTTTGCTAATAATATTTTCCGGCAATTGTTTTTTGTACAAGCGGCATCAATTTGTTTAACGTAGGCAAGCGAGTAGGGGGCTTGCTTACCTTGGCGTTTAAATGTGAGGGTATTTATTTTGTAAAATAAGCCTATATCATCAGTTTCGGCAATGATAATTTCTTTTTCGGCTTTTCTAATTTGTGTGCGTATGCTTGCATTAAACTCTTCAAAAACGTTTTCTAAATTACTTAGGTCTTTAATGAGATAGGTATAACGGGTAGTTTGCGTAAATCCTTTCCAATAAAAAGAAAGGTGGTTTTTATATTCTGGAAGAAAGTATAAATCAAACAAATCAAATTTTGACAATTGGCTAATAAGCTCTTCTAAAACTTGTTGCTCGTGACTAGTTTTAGTGGCTTGTTTTTGCCCGGCAAAGTAAGTTATAATAGGTAATGTGCCCAAGGTTAACATCGGCATATTAATTAAGGTAAAGCCTTTCTTTTTCTTTATTGGATAAGCCCAGGCGCCAATAATATTTCCATTATTTTCATAAATAGCAGCATTCCAATTTTCAGTTCCGCAAACGGCATCTAACCACCAACTTTGTTGGAATAAAGCAATATCTGTTGCTACGCTACAATAGGAAATATATTTTTCTTTGGCTGTCAAACTGTTCTTAATTCAGGCTTTAAAAATATAAAAATAAAACGGGTATGGCACATAAAACAAAAAGCCCCACATTTCTGCAGGGCTTTCCGTCTAAAAAAACTAATTAATTATTGACCAATAATAATTTTTTCAACTTGTGTACTTTTTCCGTTGCTAATAGTTAGCATATACATACCTTTTTGTAAACCTGTAAGGTCAAGGTTTGTGCTGTTATTAGTAACCGAAGTTTTATATACTTCTTTGCCAATCATATCAGTAACATACATAACTGTACCTTCATTTAAAGTAGGTATGGTAATAGTTACTAAACCAGTGCTTGGGTTAGGGTAGATAGATATTTTAGTTGCGTTAGTTACTTGGTTAATACCAGTACAAGCGCTAACGGTTACAGTTGTTGGTTTAGTGCTTAAGCAAGAACCTGTTGTACCTGTAACCATATAAACTGTTGTAGCTGTTGGGCTTGCAGCAACTGTGCTGCCTGTTGTAGCACTTAAACCTGTTGAAGGAGTCCATGAGTAAGTTGTAGCACCGTTAGCAGTTAAGTTAACTGAAGTTACAGTAGGACAAAAAGTAGCTGTGTTTACAGTTACTGTTGGACCCGGAGTTGGATTTACAGTTACAGTAAGCGTTTGTGCGCTTTTACATGTACCAACAGTTCCAATTAATGTGTAAGTTGTTGTAGTTGTTGGATGGGCATATACAGTTGCACCTGCGTTAGAGCTTAAACTTGTTGAAGGGGTCCAAGAATAAGTTGTAGCACCACCAGCTGTAAGTGCAATTTGGCTACCAGTACAAACTGTGTTAGTATTACTTACGGTTACAGTTGGATTAGGAACTTGAGTTACTGTAATGTTAATTGTTTGTGTATTTACACAAGTACCTAACATAGCTGTAACAGTATAAACACTTGTAGTTGTAGGATGCACAGTTACAGTAGATGTGCTTGCTGAAGTTGACCAAGTATAAGTAGTTCCGCCAACGGCAGTAAGTGTTGCAGAATCGTTTAAACAAATATTTGTTTTAGTTGCGGTAACATTTACCGGACAAGCTAAAGTTATTTTAGGACCCATGTAAGTATTCATTCCACCTAAACCACGAGGTAAAGTTGCATCAGAAAAATTTCCTGCCCAACCGTGCATAGAATCTAACATTTGTA
>JBDTJJ010000076.1:0-2934 GCA_039935895.1 Bacteroidia bacterium
TTATTCACATGAATATTCGTTATTTCGAAATGAGTAATGGTGTGTATTGGCTAGGTGGTGGTATAGATTTAACGCCACATTATGTAAACGAAAACGATGCTACCTTTTTTCATCAATCATTAAAAAATGTTTGCGATAAACACAAGGCAACTTATTACGCTGACTTCAAAAAATGGGCAGATGATTATTTTTTCATCAATCATCGTAATGAAACACGCGGTATTGGCGGCATTTTTTTCGATAGATTAAACCAATCAGATGAAATGAGTTTTGAAAAAAACTTAGCATTTTGGAAAGATGTTGGTTCTGCTTTTGCACCTATTTATGTAGAATTAATGAATAGAAATAAAAATTTTTCCTTTACCGAAAACCAAAAAGAGTGGCAACTTGTAAGGCGCAGTCGTTATGCCGAATTTAATTTGGTGTATGATAAAGGCACCAAGTTTGGTTTAGAAACTAACGGAAGAATAGAATCTATTTTAATGAGCCTACCACCTCTTGCCGCCTGGCATTACAACTATAAAACCGAAAAAAATAGTGAAGAAGAAAAAACACTTTCGCTTTTAAAAAAAGGTATTAACTGGGTTTAAATTTCTATTAAAATTAACCCATAAAAAAACCTCACATTTCTGCGAGGTTTTTTGTTTAGATAAAATCTAATGTATTAGTTATTAGAAGCATTTGTTTTTACTGCATTACCATTGTGATGTACAAGCATATATAGCTGAGTTATTGTTGCTTGGTACTGTATGGTAATAGTAGCTGAGTGTGCAGTGCTATTTCCTAAAGCATTTGAAACAACGCTTGTACTACCCGTAAACATGCCGTTACTTGAATTGTAAGTTAAAGGATTTACTTGTGCAGTAGTATTATTGTTTACACTAAATACAAATTCTTTATTTGTACCTAAAGATTTAGTAAAATTAAAATTATTTAAAGATAAAGTACCTGTAGAAGCGGTTGGTGTAGTTGCAGTAATTGCAATAGAAGCAGAATTACGTCCAAAAACATCCATAGAACGGTTTATATCAAATTCAACAGAATTAATACCAGTACTATCTAATGTTCCAGATGGAGTTCCATAATAATTTTCAAAATCATAATTTTCAATAAAGGATGTACCATCTTGACGAGTACCTGTAATTGTACCTTTAATATACCCATCAGTTGATGTAGCTACTAACCCATTTGTACCATTTGCACCAGCAGGACCAGTATCACCTTTTTTACATGATGCGGCAAATAATAATGTTGAAGCAACTATACCTGTTGCTAAGGTTTTAATTGAAATCGTTTTCATAGTTTTTATTTTTAGTTTATATGAAACATCAATACAAAATATATTCCTACGTGTTAATCTCCACAACAAAAAGCTATATCAAGTAGTAGTCAGGTAGTTAGGCTCTTGTCTTTTTTATAAAAATAAAATAACCTGTTGAATTTATTCCCCAAATAAAATTAGTTATGCATAAATTAGATTGGATCGTAACAAATTAAGTTTAATAAAAACTAAGCAAGAACTATGTTTTCTCTTTTAGAAAAAATATACAAGCCGATAAAAGTAATGATACCATTTAGCAAAATTATTTCATTTCCTAATTGATAATCTTTTATAAGTATAGGCAACAAAATACTTAAACCATAGGTTAGTAGAGGAGATGCTAAACAGATTATAGGGATGATTTTATCGGTAACGCTTCGTTTTAAAATTATGCCAAATGAGAATAAACCTAATAATGGACCATATGTGTAACCTGCAATGACTAAAATAGTATCTATAATGGCTTTGCTGTTTATGGCGTTAAAAACTAAAATGCACGCCCATAGTAAAACGGCGAAACCAATGTGTATGACGTGACGGTAAAAAGTTTTTTTCTTTTCATCGAGATTTGTTTTTTTATCCAATTCAAACATATCTATATACATAGATGTAGTGAGGGTTGTAAGTACAGAATCGGCACTTGAAAACGTGGCAGCCGTTAAGCCGATAATAAATACAAGTCCGGCAAAAGCACCTAAATAATTTAAGGCGAGATTAGGAAATACACGGTCGGTTAAAATTTTTCCGGCTTCGTTTACAGGTAACGGAATATTTTTTTCTTGCTGATATAAAAACAATAAAGCGCCTAAAGCTAAAAAGCAAAAGTTGACAATAACTAATACAATACTAAACCAATAAATATTTTTTTGCGCGTCTTTAAGATTACTCATACTTAGGTTTTTCTGCATCATATTTTGGTCTAAACCTGTCATGGTTACCGCAATAAAAATACCACCTAAAAATTGTTTAAAGAAGAAAGTAGATTTATGCCAATCGAAGAAAAAAACCTGCGAGTAACTTGAGTGTGTTAGCTTGGAAACGGCAGTAGTAAAGCTCCAATCGGTGCTAGAAATAATGGCAGCAATAGAAAGCACAACGCCCAAAACTAAAAAAAACGATTGAAAAGTATCTGTCCAAACTAAAGTTTTTATACCGCCTTTGTACGTGTATAAAAGCATTAAAGCGATGATAACCGAAACACTTAATGCAAACGGAATATGAATACTTTCAAATCTATCAAACACAAAAAACTGTATCACTCCGGCCGCTAAGTATAATCTTCCGGCTGCGCCTAAGGTTCTTGATAGAATAAAAAAGAAAGCACCTGTCTTTTGCGTGCTACGCCCAAAGCGAGTTTCTAAGTAGGTATAAATAGAAAGTAAATTCATCTTATAATAAAGCGGCAGCAAAACTTTGGCAATAATTACGTAGCCGACAAAATACCCAAGCACTAATTGCATATAAGAAAATTGGGTATTAATTACGTTTCCGGGTACAGAAATATAAGTTACCCCACTTAGTGAATCGCCAAGCATGCCAAAGGCTACAGCGTACCAAGGCGATGCTTTGTTACCAATAAAATACGTATTGGCATCGCTTTTTCTGCCAGTTAT
>JBDTJJ010000077.1:0-6218 GCA_039935895.1 Bacteroidia bacterium
AGAAAAATTTTTAAGGTTGAAGATGCAAGTGTTAGCGAGATTGTATAGAAATTTGCAATAGTTAAAGTTATTTATTCTTCATTTACTTAAATTGGTTAAACATATCTAACATTTTAGCTAATGCACCTTCCGAATGCATAAGTTCGCCATTTTCAAGTGATTCTTTTGCTGCCTTTGCCGCTCGTTGTCGCATATTTATTTCATAAAAAGAAATAGTTTCCTGCAAAGTTTTGTATTTGTTATCGGTTAAAAATCCACTCAATTCCAAAGCGTCCAGCATTGCCATATTTGCACCTTCTCCTGCAAAAGGTGGCATTGCGTGTGCGGCATCACCAATCATCGTAAGGTTGGAAAATGCTTTCCAGGTTTGATTTAATGGCATGCAATAAATGGGACGAGGAATAAAAGGCGTTTCAGCATTTTCAAATAGTTCATACCAAATAGAGCTCCATTCGGCATATTCATTTTTAAACCATTCAAGCATTTGCGATCTATTAGAATAATCTAAACCGTTGCTTATAGACCATTTTTCATCTATTTTAAAACTTGCATAAAACCCTATTTCGCCAATGCTCTTTTGACCTCCCAATAAACATTTTGAATTTCCGAAGGCCATTATTTTTCCACCTTTCAAAAAATCATTGATATGAGGTGTGTTTTTTTCTGCGCTATTAATATTCACTTCAAGCATGGTAACGCCAGAATAAAAAGATTGGATATTTGTGATGTAAGGTCGGATTTTAGAATTAGCACCATCAGCAGCAATTACAATATCTGCGTAAGCTGACGAAGCATTTTTGAAATGCAACACCCAACCCTCATTTTGTACTTCCATCGAAACAAAATGGCTGTCCCACATAACAGTTTCGGGTTGTAAAGATTCCAGCAAAATATCTCGCAATTTTGATCGGTCTATTTCGGGACGAAAATGTTCACTACCAAAATTCTCAAGCAGTTTGGTTTCGTGGTCGCTAAAAAATATTTCTGCCCGTTCATTTACAATCAATTTTTTATCTGCACCTACACGAAAATTATTTTTAAACTCCTCTAACAAATCTGCCTTTCGTAATGCCGCCATTCCTGATTCATCATGCATGTCAAGAGGTGAGCCAATCAGTCGGGCATGTTTATCTAAATCTCTTTCATATACTTTAACATCAACACCTTGCATTTGTAAAAGTCGGGCAAGTGTTAATCCGCCAGGGCCTCCTCCTACAATGGCTATTGTTTTGTTTTTAATTAGCATGTTAATTTAATTTTTGTCAAATATATTTTAATAGATGGCTGCCTGCAAGCATAAATAGGTTAATTAAAAGTTCAGGTCGGTTAGTTGAGGATATATATCGGTAAACAAAGTACAATTAGCACTCTAGTGTAAACTTTAATGGTTTTTCGGTTAATGTAATTGATGCAATAATTAATAATCATGTAAACGAAAGAAAATAATTCATCCAATTATTTATGTGTAGATTTCTTGCTGGGGATGGTGTAAATTGATTTTTTAATCTTTCTTCTTAGGAATAAACGTATAATTTACAGTATAAGGGTTATCGCTGGTGTTTTTAAAAACCTCTTCAGAGTTTTGCGATTCAATAGTTGGTTGTTCAACTTCGTTTTCAGTTTCCAGCCAATAGGGGTTACTTTCATCTATATCTTCATCACTATTTACATCCCACGAATAAGTTGGTTCTTGTATGCCAACTTTTCTATAAATGTAAGCTAGCGTAACGCCACTTAAAAAGCCAAATAAATGGCCCTGCCAAGATATGTTGATGCGGTCTTCTATGTAATGTATAGCTTTTTGAAAATCGGTTGGCAGCACGCCCCAAATAATAGTGCCATATAAAAATGTAATTAATAAAGCCACACCAAACAAGGCCTTGTTTTTACGAATGATGCCTGATACAAATAGAAAACCTGCCAAGGCATAAACTAATCCGCTGGCACCAATATGTATATTATGAGAGTGATTGCTATAAGCAAACAACCAAACAAACGTGCCGCAAGCTAAGTAGGATATAAAGAAAACTTTAAACGCGATATCTCTATAGAAATAAAACAAGCAAGTACCTAAAATAAGTATGGGAAATGAGTTAGATACAATATGCCCAAAATCGCCATGAAGCAACGGCATGGTAAGTATGCCGCGCAAACCCTTTAATGTTTGAGGCGCTAAACCGTATTGGGCTAAATCTAATTTATAGGCTACATCAAAATAAAATACCATCCACATAAGCAGTAGAAAGAATAGTGGGAATAAAGCACTTTTTAAGACCGTATTTTGATTCATGATAAATTACCCTATCAAATTTTGTGCTGTTTTTAAATAACTGACAAAATGGACTTCAGTTTAGCCATTAATAGCACTAATATACACTAATGATTTGCGTGAAAAGTAACTTAGAACTAATTTTTTAGCCACAGATAAATCATAATAACGATTAGTTCAATCCCTCCCGCAAATACACATTTTTAAAGTCGAAATTATTCTTAATTTTAAAAACAGTTTATACCAAGTTCAAAACACAAAAAATGACCGAAGATCTACTGCATTTTATTTGGAAATACAAACTGCTAAAACCGGTAAATTTATTTACCACGCAAAATATTTCTTTACAAATTAATAAATATGGTGAGCATAATACCCATGCTGGACCTGATTTTATAAATGCACGAATTAAATTAGCTGATACTGAATGGGCAGGCAACATTGAAATTCATAAAAAATCCTCCGATTGGTTTTTGCATAACCATCACACCGATAAAGCGTATGATAATGTAATTCTCCACGTTGTTTATGAGCATGATAAAGAAATTTATAATTCTAAAAATCAATTAATTCCCTGTTTTGAATTAAAACAATTTTTGATGGATGATGTTTTAACTCGCTATGAAAATCTATACCAAAACAAACAGCAAATACCTTGTGGAAATTTATTTAATGAAGTACCCGAAATTATACGAGAACCTTGGTTAGAACGTATGTTGGTGGATAGATTAGAAACTAAAACTAATTTTATACAAGAGCTTTTTATATTTACTAAAAATAATTGGGATGAAACTTTTTATCTTTTACTATGCAAAAATTTTGGCTTTCATATAAATAGCGATGCTTTTTTGCAAGTAGGCAAATGCATTCCGTTAAATACGTTGTTAAAGCACGCCGATTCTATCATGCAGATAGAAGCCTTGCTATTTGGGCAAAGTGGCTTACTGAATGAAAATTTAAAAGATAATTACAGTCAGACTATTTATAAAGAATACAGTTATTTAAAACATAAATACAACTTAAATCCCATTCCACATAACCTTAAATTTTTACGACTTCGTCCAAAAAACTTTCCAACTATTCGTTTAGCGCAGTTGGCAAATTTTATTTTAAAATATCAGCATACGTTTTCAAAAATAGTAGAAGCTAATTCGGTTAAAGAAGTTAAAAAAATATTTGCTATTTCTGTTTCAGATTATTGGAAAACACATTATACCTTTGATGAACAAAGCATTTTTGAAGAAAAGAATTTAGGTCAATCATCTATCGAAAATATCATCATAAATACTGTTTGTCCGCTTTTGTTTTTTTACGGAAAAACCAAACAAGATGAAAATATTATAGAAAAAGTTGTGAAATGGTATTACGATTTAAAGCCCGAAAAAAACAACATTACCAAATTATTTGAAGACGTTTCTTTTAAACCTAAGCAGGCAGCTCATTCTCAGGCATTATTGCAATTAAATACTAATTATTGCACGCAAAAAAAATGTTTACAATGTAGTATGGGTGTTTTTATTTTACGTAAAAAATAAATGTGCTTATCTTTGCCTGATGTGCGCTAAAAAATCAAAAAAAAAAATCAGAAATATAGTTGCGCTACTTATACTCGGCTTATTTTTATTTGCCGGATATAGTAGTTATATAGCTTTTTTTAAACCTAATATTTACTTAGATGGTAAGAAGTATAAAATCATATACATTCCAACAAAATCTTCTTATCAAGATTTAATTACCATGTTAGAAGAAGAAAATATTTTACAAGATAAAAAATCGTTTGAATGGTTGGCGAAAGCGTATGATTTGCAAACCAACTTTAAGCCTGGTAAATACAGAATTATTGCCGGAATGAATAACCGACAACTTGTCAGAATGATAAAAAATGGCAAGCAAGAAAAAGTAAAAATTACATTCAATTCTTCTGATCATACCAATGATGATTTAATTAAAAAAATATCTGAAAAATTGGAGATTACCGAAGGAGAATTAGAAACATTTTTTGTAACAGATACACCTTTAAGAGATAAATATAATTTCACTAACGAAAATTTGCGTTGCCTTTTTATACCTGAAACCTACGAACTTAATTGGAATACTTCTTTGCCTGATTTTATGGATTTGGTAGAAAAAAATTACAACAGTTTTTGGAATGCAAACCGTAAACAAAAAGCTAAACAAATAAATTTTTCAGAAACTGAAGTTAGTATTTTAGCTTCTATTGTGCAGTCAGAATCAGCTATAGATGAGGAACAACAACAAATTGCCGGTGTTTATATAAATAGGTTAAAGAAAAATATGCCTTTGCAGGCCGACCCAACTTTAATTTATGCGCGACAAGATTTTACGATACATCGCGTTCGCAATGGAGATAAGGACATTGATTCACCTTACAATACTTATCAAAATAAAGGGCTGCCGCCGGGGCCAATTTGTTTACCTTATGAGCAAGCTATGGATGCCGTTTTAAATTATAGGCGACATAATTTTTTATACTTCTGTGCAAAGCCTAATTTAAGTGGTTATTCAAATTACTCTGTTAATTATGAAGATCATAAAAAGTATGCTGATGCTTATCAAAGAGAAATGAATAAGCGAGGGATTAATAGGTAATTACTTATAAAATGGGCCAAACAATTTCTACACGAGTACCGGCTGCATTTTGTTTTTCATCGTATAAATCTGTGAAGTTTACCGAGTAAGAAGTTTGCTGTACATCACTTAAAAGTCGCAGTCTATCTGTCGTAATTTTCATTCCCATAGAAGCATGATTTTTACGTGATTGATTTTTTAGTTCTTGTGCTTTTTTTCTTCCAATGCCGTTATCCTCTATGGATACATGAATAAAATTATCTTTTATAAAGAAATGAATCTTTAAAAAACCTGCCGCATTTTTCGGCATTAACCCATGTAAAATAGCATTCTCTACATAAGGTTGCAAGAGCATGGGCGGTATTTGCTCGTAATCGGCATCTAAATTTTTATTGACAGTAATTTCAAATTCAAATAAATTACTGAAACGCATTCTTTCTAAATCAATATAAATTTTTAGTGCTTCTATTTCTTCGTTTAAGGTAATGCTTGATTTTTCTGAATTATTTAAAATCATACGCATTAATTTGGCAAATCTATTTAAATAAAATGCAGCTTCATCGCCGTTATTATTTAAAATATAATGTTGAATAGAATTTAAAGAATTAAATAAAAAGTGCGGATTCATCTGTGCTCGTAAGGCTTTCAATTCATTCTTCGCAATTTCAATTTGTGTTTTACTTTCTTTTTCTTGCTCTCGTTTTATTTGATTTAAACGTATTCTAAAAATGATGAGGATAACTAATACAATGAAAATAAGTGCGCTTAAAATAAACCACCAACGTTGCCAAAAGGGAAAATCGACCGAAAAAGAAAACGTAAGTGGTTCTGTACTCCAAACACCTTGGTTGTTGCAGCAACGCACTTTAAAAACATAATGTCCGGGCGGCAAATTACTGTACGTTACGTTATTTTGTGTAGTAGTAGGACTCCAACTTTTTTCAAAACCTTCCAACTTATGTATGTATAAAACTTTTTCAGGATTGGTTAAACAAACGCCCATAAAATCAAAACGTATATTGTTTAAATTACTTGATAATTGGGCGTTTTGAGGCAATAAAGTATCATCATAAAATAATTTTAAACCTGTAAATGATAATCTAGCTTCATTGTCGTTATTAATATATTTTACCGGACTATGCTTTACTAAACCGTTAACAGTACCAAACCAAATATTGCCAGCACTATCTTTGCACAAACCGCCCGTGTTGCATTCTAAACCTTTAAAGCCTTCTGTTTCTCCAAACGATAAAATATTTTTTACATGCGATTGAAAAAAGGTTTGCAAATCTATTTTATTGGCACCTTGGTTTGTACCAGCCCAAAGCGTTTGCTCGTTATCCGTTAATAAAATGGAATA
>JBDTJJ010000078.1:0-4790 GCA_039935895.1 Bacteroidia bacterium
TTACAGGGGTTTACTTAGCAGGGATTAAAACAAAAAATGTAAAAACCTAACATGTATAATCAAAATAAATCAAGTGACGAAATATTTTTTTAATAATTTTCAATTGAAAAAAAAATAATAAAAACAAGTGCTAATAAATTTTTTTTTACTGAATTTTTAGTATTTATTTGTTAGCTCGTTAGGATGTAAACATTTATTACAAACAAACGATTGTGAATAGAACGTTAAAACAACATTATATATACTACATTAAATAAATTGAAATTGAATATGGACAAAAAAACTGCCGACTCTGTTTGGAACAATTGCCTCGATGTTATTAAAGACAACGTAAACCCGCAGAACTTTAAAACATGGTTTGAACCTATTAAAGCAATTAAACTGCAAGATAAAGTTTTAACCATTCAAGTGCCTTCGCAATTTTTTTACGATTGGTTGGAAGAACATTACATTACCCTTCTTAAAAAAGTTACGCGCAAAGAACTTGGCGCCGATGGCAGAATTGAATACAACATTGTTTTAGAAAATTCTAACAAAGGAGAAAGACCATTAACTATTAAAGTGCCTTCTCTTTCAAGAGACATTAAAAATAATCCGGTATCAATGCCAATTGATATCAGTAACAATCCTATCCGTAATCCATTTATCATTCCAGGATTAAAAAAGGTTGTTGTAGAATCTCAATTAAACACAAAATATTCTTTCGATAATTTTATTGAAGGAGATTGTAATCGTTTAGCTCGTTCGGCTGCATTTGCAGTAGCACAAAAACCAGGCGGAACTGCTTTTAACCCATTATTAATTTATGGTACTAACGGTGTTGGTAAAACTCACTTAGCACAAGCAATTGGTATTGAGTGCAAAAATAACTTTCCAAACAAAACGGTATTGTATGTTCAGTCAGAAATATTCTCTCGTCAGTTTGTAGATTCAATTAAAAATAACGCACAAAACGATTTCGTTAATTTCTATCAGATGATTGATGTGCTGATTATTGACGACGTTCAGTTTTTAGCCAACAAAGAAAAAACACAAGATGTGTTCTTCCACGTATTTAATCATTTGCACCAAAGCGGTAAACAAGTTATTTTAACTTCAGACAGACCTCCTGTAGATTTACAAGGTATTGAACAACGTTTATTATCTCGTTTTAAATGGGGGCTTTCAGCCGATTTGCAACCACCGGCATTAGAAACCCGTATTGCAATTTTAGAAAAGAAAGTTTATACCGAAGGAATTGATTTGCCTAAAGAGGTTGTAGAATATTTAGCATATAGCATTACAAGTAACGTGCGTGAGCTAGAAGGTGCATTAACATCTTTGTTAGCACAATCTACACTTAACAAAAAATTAATCACGCTTGATCTTGCTAAGCAAATGATTGACAAGTTTGTTAAAACAACAGCGCGTGAAGTTTCTATTGATTACATACAAAAAGTGGTTTGTGATTATTTTGATTTGCCAATTGATACCATGAAATCTAAAACTCGTAAACGCGAAGTTGTACAAGCTCGTCAAATTGCGATGTATTTTTCTAAGAGTATGACAAAATCATCTTTAGCAACTATTGGTATGCATTGTGGTGGTAAAGATCACGCAACGGTATTGCACGCTTGCCGCACAGTAAATAACTTAATGGATACAGATAAACGTTTCCGTTTGTATATTGATGAATTAGAAAAGAAAATAAGTCTTCCTTAGATTTTAATCTTTTAAAAACTAAGCCTCAATTCTGAAAAGAGTTGGGGCTTTTTATTGTAGTGTATTTGCGTTAGGGATTGCAGCAAGAAAGCCTTTTTAAGTACTCTTAAAAGCTTTACTGCGCAAAGCCCGACGGTTGTACCCAACCGGAACGCCCAAAATTAATTAAGAATATTTCTTTTTACGCTTTCTCGTGGCTATTTTTTTCTTCGTTACGATAAGCAACAAACATACCTCCAAAAGAAATCAGCAAAACTAATATAGAGCCTGCCAAGGATATTTTTTCTCCTACTACATAAACAGCAGGTTTAAAGGCAAACTCGATAGTGTGTTTGCCGGCAGGAACTAACATTGCACGCAATACATAATCTGCATTTATAATAGGCGTTTCTTTGCCATCAATGGTAGCAACCCAACCTTTTGGATAATAGATTTCAGAAAAAACGGCTAACTGATTTGTTTTAGCATTGCTTTCGTAAACCAATTTATTTGCCTGATACGAGTTTAATTTAATACTCGCTTCAGCATCAGCTTCGGGTTTAAAGTTGCCTAATACATCATTAAATTTAGTATTAATAATGGCGGTTTGTTTTGTATTGATTTCTGATAGTTTTAAAATTTCATCGTTTGCAGAATTTACCGGCAATATATTTTTTACAAACCAAGCATTACCATTTGCTAATGGATTTACAAGTGGTGGAGAATCATCGTGAACAATTACATACTTTGTGTTAAGCATATTTAAAGTTTGCGTTTGACTAAAACCTGCTTGCAACGAAGAGTCTGATATGCCTCCTTTACGTAAAACCTGCATTAGTGCCGCCATATCTTGATCTAACTGAAAAGACATTAACTCATGATAGCGTTTTAATTTTGCACCGTGATAACCGCCAATAGATTTATGCCAGTATGAAGTTGAGGCATCGCTAAATGGATTACCTAATTTAAGTACACGATAATCAGGCGATTTATCTTCTAAAATAAATTCATCGGCTTTTGTTTTAGGAAACGGACTCTGCATTTGCGCCTTAGGCACATAGTTAGAGCTATTAAGGTAACGTGCGGCAACTGGCCACATATCGGCCAATACAAAAACAGCTAAAGCAGCAATTAATAATTGTTGATTTAATTTTTTTGAAAGAAATAACCACAAGGCGCCAAACGCAAGCAGAATAAAAATAAATGTGCGTATAGCATCTGCCTTAAAAATGGCTTTACGGGCAATTTCTGCTTGTTCTAAAATAGGTGCGTACGCATTTTCTATTTGTGCAACTTGTGCGTTAGGGTCTTGCTGCCTAGCTTGTGCAACCATTTGTCTTAATTCGCCATCGGGTTGAAATTTATTAAACATATCTGGCACCAAATAACATAACAAGGCAAAACCACCTGTAATAGATGCCGCAATTATTAACGCTCTGCTAGTTGATATTGTTTTTTTACCAAGGCTTACTTTTGTTTCGGCAGTTGATTCAAATACTTTTTGCAAAGCAAGAACTGCTAATAAAGGAATGGTTAACTCTGCAATAACTAATATCATAGATACCGCACGGAATTTATTATAACCTGGGAAATAATTAAAGAAAATATCGGTAAACCACATGAGGTTGTGTCCCCATGCCAACATAATACTAATAATAGTTATAGCTAACAACGCCCATTTAATACGATCTTTAATTAAAAACAAACCAAGTATGGCTAAAAACATCATAATAGCACCAACGTAAACCGGGCCAGAAGTAAACATTTGTTCTCCAAAATAAGCACTCATACTACCGGCGTACTGTCGCATTTGTGGATCTGCAATAGATTCTAAAGCATTTTTATTATGTGCTGCAATAGTTTCTGATGCACCGCCTTTAAAATTTGGTATAAATAAATTAAACGTTTCGCTAATACCATAACTCCATTGAGTTGCATAATCTTTATCTAAGCCACTGGTTTTGTTAGCCTCGTTACTTTGCCCACGTTCGTTTATGGTTAAGTCTGATGTGCCACGTGTTGTGTATTTACCATACTCGTAAGTAGCCCAAAGGTTAGATATGTTTGGCAATACAGCAATAACAATAGATGCGCCAAGTATAACGCTTCGTTTAATAAAATCTGGTAAACGTTTTTCCTTAAATGCGCTTATAAATTCTACCACCATAAAAGCAGCAACAATCATAAAAAAATAGTAGGTAATTTGGAAGTGATTAGCATATAATTCTAAAGCCGTAAACAACGTTGTTAATGCTGCGCCTAAAATGTAATTTTTGCGTAATATTAAAATAATACCTCCAAGCATTGGCGCCATATAAGCAAGGGCATGTGCCTGTGTATTATGCCCTACCTCTAAAATAATAAAAAAGAAAGATGAAAAGCCATACGCCAATGAGCCAACAGCGGCAAGCCATGGGTTAATACGTAAGCATAACATTAGAATATAAAAACCGAAAAAATATAAAAAAACGATACCAATTGGATGTGGTAGCCATAATTGAAGTATGTTATCTACAAATTTCATTAAATTGCCATGGTATAAAACCGATATTTGGTACGCAGGCATACCACCAAACATGCTATTAGTCCATAAAGGCTCTTCGCCATGATGGTCTTTTCTAAAATCTACAATTTCTTGCGAAGTACCTTTAAAGTGCATAATATCACTTTGCTGAATTTGTTTTTTTCCATCCAATAATGGACTGAAATAAAACAACGTAATCATTATAAAAGCGGCAACAGCCACTAAATGCGGAATAAATTTTTTAATATTCATATATAGATGTTATTGTTTTTATTTGCGAATATACTAACGATTAATTAATTGGCTTATTGCCTGCAAAATTAATCTTTTAGTTCCTCAAAATCTACGTATTCGCCGCCCTTATCAGAATTTGGTTTTCTATCGGCATGGTGTTGTTCTTCTTGCGTAGCCTTAATTTTTACTTCGCCCTCTTTCTGTACGTTGTAATTGTGTGTATGATCCTGTTTTTGGTAAATATAAACCTTCGATGATTTAATGGCTTCATAAATTCTATAAACCACCCAAACCGCAATAATCGTCCAAATTACATCTCTCATTTCCCTAAAATAATATACAAAGATAAATA